>CAYNZG010000015.1:0-15121 GCA_964401525.1 uncultured Ruminiclostridium sp. | reverse complement strand
TTCAGCAGGGCCCGGGCGATGCACAGCCGCTGCTTCTGGCCGCCGGAGACGTTGGAGCCGCCCTGCTCGATGTGGGTGTGGTAGCCGTCGGGCATCTTTTGGATGAACTCGTCGGCGCAGGCCAGCTCGCAGGCGCGGATGCACTCGGCCTCGGTGGCGTTCTTGTCGCCCCAGCGGAGGTTCTCCAGGATGGACCCGGAGAAGAGGACGTTCTTCTGCAGGACCACGGAGACCTGGTCCCGGAGGGCGGACATCTCGTACTCCCGCACGTCCCGGCCGCCCACCAGCACCTGCCCGGCGGTGACGTCGTACAGGCGGCTGATGAGGTTCACCAGGCTGGTCTTGGCGCTGCCGGTGCCGCCGATGATGCCGACGGTCTCCCCGGCGTGGATGGTGAGGTCGATGTCCTTCAGCACCGGCTGGGCAGCCTTTTTGTTGTAGGCGAAGTCCACATGGCGGAAGGTGACGGAGCCGTCGGCCACCTCGTGGATGGGGTCGGCGGGGTCGGTGAGGTCTGCTTTTTCGTTCAGGACCTCGGCGATACGCTCGGCGCTAGCGGTGCTCATGGACAGCATGACGAAGATCATGGAGAGCATCATGAGGCTCATGAGGATGTTCATGCAGTAGGTCAGCAGGCTCATGAGGCTGCCGGTAGACAGGGTGCCGCCCACGATCATGTGGGCACCCAGCCAGCTGATGAGCAGGATGCAGCCGTAGACGGTGAAGTTCATGACGGGGCCGTTCCAGGAGAGGATCTTCTCGGCGGAGACGAACATCTTATAGATGTTGCCGCTGGCCTTGTGGAACTTGTCGGTCTCGTGCTCCTCCCGGACGTAGGCCTTCACCACCCGGATGCCGGAGATGTTTTCCTGGACGCTGGCGTTCAGGTCGTCGTACTTGCGGAAGACGGCCTTGAAGTACTTCATGGACCGGGACATGATGCAGAAGAGGACCAGGCCCAGCAGCAGGACGGCCACCAGGTAGACGCTGGCCAGCCGGGGGCTGATGGTGAAGGCCATGATCATGGCCACCAGCATGGAGGCCGGGGCGCGGACGCCCATGCGCAGGATCATCATGTAGGCCATCTGGAGGTTGCTCACGTCGGTGGTCAGGCGGGTGATGAGACCGGCGGTGCTGAACTTATCGATGTTGGAAAAGGAGAAGGTCTGGAGGTTTTCGTACATGGTCTGGCGGAGGTTCCGGGCCAGACCGGCAGAGGCCCGGGCACCGAACTTCGCCCCCAGCAGACCGGCCACCAGGCCGAAGAGGGCGATGACCAGCATGATGCCGCCGATCTTGGTGATGTGGGCCATGTCCCCCATTTCCACGCCTTTGTCGATGATCGAGGCCATGAGCAGGGGGATGATCATCTCTGCCGCCACTTCCAAGAGCATACAGAGAGGGGTGAGGATGGAGTCCCGTTTAAACTCCTTCACCTGGGACAGAATGGTTTTTAGCATGGGCACACTCCTTTTTGTCGCTGAGATTTCCTTCGATGATCCGGCAGAGGTCCAGGAACTGCTGGTACTGCTCCGGGGTCAGCCCCTGGATGGCTAGGTCCTCCACCTGGTCCAGGGCCTGCCTGGTCCGGCGGCAGATCTCCATCCCCAGGGGGGTGAGGCAGAGCTTTTTCAGGCGGGCATCCCCGGCCACGCTCTGGCGGGTGATGCAGCCCTTCTTTTCCAGCTGCTTGACGGCCCCGGTCACCGAGGAGCGGGTGATGTTGAAGGTCTCCTCCAGGTCGCGCTGATAGACATCCCGGTGGTCGTTGCGCAGAAGAAAACCCAGGATATGGCCGTGGACGATGGAAAACTCGTCCATGCCGTTGTTCCGGGCGATCTCGGAGAACCTTCTGGCAAAGGCATGGCTCAAATATTTGATGTGTGGCCCCACCAGCGTGGTGGTGAGGGGCGGGGAAGCGCGCATGGAGATCCCTTCCTTTTTCTGTTCGAAACCGAACTGTTTGATACCGTACATTTTAAGCCGGAACGGCCCAAAGGTCAATGGTGATTTTCCACAAGGGAGAAGGGAGAAATGGCAGAGGTTTTTGACGGGGCGTAATCGGAAACCGCAACGTGGGTGCTGGGCCTCCGGCGGGGAATCGGGAAGTGGGAGGAGCCCTGTGGGGATGGACCGGACCTGCGACGCTTACAACCCCTCCGTCTTGCCTCCGGCAAGCCACCTCCCCTTACACAGGGGAGGCTCTGCGTGGGTGTGCCCCTCTATCTTTTCGGTTTCCTCCCACCCCGTAGGGGCCGATGCCCTCATCGGCCCGCCACCCCCCCAAGGGCATCCCGGACCTGCCGCTTTTTTGCACACCCCGTCTCATTTTTGGGGCCTGTTCCTTTTCCATACCCTCTGGGCCTCCGCGCCGCCCCACCGGGATACCAGAGGGCCCCCTATGGGGACCTGGACCCAAACTAACTGAATAATAAACATAAATAACAAACTGAATCCCCTATCGGCGCAGCGGGTCCAATTTTTTCTTTTGGGAGGAACGCCTCGGGAACCCTAACGGTCGTTCCGGGGAACGGCCACCTGATAGGATGGTCTCATCACAAGGGGCACTGCCCTAAATTTAATTGGTATGGAGGATCATCCCATGTATTTTGATATTATCGCTAAGATCGTTTCTGAGCGCACCGGCTGCGACCTTTCCGCTGTGAAGCCGGAGAGCAAGTTTTCCGACCTGGGCATCGACTCCCTGGACACTGTGGAGCTGCTCATGAGCCTGGAGGACGAGATCGGCATCGAGATCGAGCTGGACCAGAAGGTGGAGACCGTGGGTGACCTGGACCGCTTCATCCAGAGCAAGCAGGGGTGAGGCCGTGATCCAGTCGCCCATTTGCACCCTGCTGGGGATCCGGTATCCGGTGTTTCAGGGGGGCATGGCCTGGATCGCCGATGGTAAGCTGGCCGCAGCCGTGTCCAACGGCGGCGGCCTGGGCATCATCGCAGCAGGCAACGCCCCCGGGGAGGAGGTCCGCAAGCAGATCCGCCTGGCTCGGACCCTCACCGAGAAGCCCATCGGTGTGAACATCATGCTCCTGAGCCCCTTCGTGGAGGAGGTGGCCCAGGTGGTGGCGGAGGAGCAGGTCGAGGTGGTCACCACCGGCGCAGGCAACCCCGCCAAGTATATGCAGGCCTGGCTGGATGCCGGGATCAAGGTCATCCCCGTGGTGGCCTCGGTGGCCATGGCCCGGCTCATGACCCGCCTGGGGGTCAGCGCCCTCATCGCCGAGGGCGGGGAGAGCGGCGGCCATGTGGGGGAGCTGACCACCATGGTGCTGGTCCCCCAGATCTGCGACGCGACCCACCTGCCCGTCATCGCCGCCGGAGGCATCGCCGACGGCCGGGGGATGGCAGCGGCCTTCCTGCTGGGGGCCTGCGGGGTCCAGATGGGCACCCGCTTCCTCAGCGCTGCCGAGTGCTCCATCCATCCCACCTATAAAGAGAAGATCTTAAAGGCCAAGGACCTGTGCACCATGGTCACCGGCAAGCGCACCGGCCACCCGGTGCGGAGCCTGCGCACCCAGTTCGCCCGGGACTACAGCAAGGCCGAGTACGGCGGGGCCTCTGACGAGGCTCTGGACGCCATGGGCTCCGGTGCCCTGCGTCTGGCCGTGCAGGAGGGAGACCTGGAACGGGGCTGCTTCCTTTCCGGCCAGGTGGCTGCCCTGGTGAAGCAGGAACAGCCCGCGGCGGACATCATCCGAGAGGTAGTCGAAGGGGCGGAGCCCCTGTTGAAGGAGGCGGCGAAATGGGTAAGATAGCCTTTGTCTGCGCCGGGCAGGGGGACCAGCACCCCGGCATGGGCCGGGACCTGGTCCAGCGGTCCCCGGGCGCGGCCCAGGTCTTTGACCTGTGCGACCGGCTGCGGCCGGGCACCCGTCAGCAGTGCTGGGAGGGCACGGCGGAGGAGCTGCGGCAGACCCGCAACACCCAGCCCTGCCTCTTCGCCGTGGAGCTGGCCGCTGCGGCCTTTCTCCGGGAGCGTGGCCTGGAGCCGGATGGCGTGGCCGGGTTCTCCCTGGGCGAGGTGACCGCCGCTACCCTCAGCGGCCTCTTTGATCCGGAGACCGGCTTCCGGCTGGTCTGCCGCCGGGGGGAGCTGATGGAGGCCGCTGCCCAGGGGGCGGACACCGCCATGATGGCGGTGGTGAAGCTGACGGCGGAGCAGGTCACGGACCTCTGCGCCCAGTTCTCCCAGGTCTACCCGGTGAACTTTAACTGCCCCGGGCAGGTGTCGGTCTCCGGCCTGGCCGGGCAGATGGCCGACTTCTCCGCCGCCGTCCGGGCGGCGGGAGGCCGGGCCATCCCCTTAAAGGTCCAGGGGGCCTTCCACTCGCCCTTCATGGCCCCGGCGGCAGAAGAATTTGCCGCTGTGCTGGCTGAGACGGAGCGGAAGCCACGGACCCTCCCGCTCTACTCGAACCTGACCGCCCAGCCCTACACCGATGCGGTGGTGGAGCTGCTCTCCCAGCAGATCAGCAACCCCGTCCGGTGGGAGGCCCTCATCCGGGCCATGATCGCCGACGGCTTTGACACCTTCTTAGAGCTGGGGCCGGGGCGGACCCTGACGGGCCTCATCCGCAAGATCGACCCGGCGGTCACCGCCCGGAGCGTCATCGACTACATCGAGGAGGAGACCCCATGACATTACAAGGAAAGACAGCGGTGGTCACCGGCGGCTCCCGGGGCATCGGCGCGGCCATTGCCCAGGCCTTGGCCGGGCAGGGAGCCAACGTGGCGGTGCTCTACGCCAGCCAGAGCCAGGCGGCAGAGGCCGTCTGCGCCGCCTGCCGGACCAACGGGGTCCGGGCCGAGGCCTACCCCTGCGACGTGGCGGACTTTGCCGCCGTCAAGGAGACTGTGGCCCGGATCAAGGCGGACTTCGGCGGTGCCCAGATCCTGGTGAACAACGCGGGCATCGCCCGGGACGGCCTGGTGGCCACCATGACCGAGGAGGCCTATGACGCGGTGCTGGACACCAATTTAAAAGGGGCCTTCCACATGATCCGCCACATGACCCGGCTCTTTCTCACCCAGAAGGAGGGGGCCATCGTGAACATCGCCTCGGTGGCCGGGCTCACGGGCAACCCCGGTCAGAGCAACTACGCCGCTGCCAAGGCGGGGCTCATCGGCCTGACCAAGGCCGTGGCCAAGGAGCTGGCCCCCAAGGGTATCCGCTGCAACGCCGTGGCCCCTGGCTTTATCGCCACCGACATGACTGGCAGCCAGGGGGAGAACCCTCTGCTGGACCGCATCCCCCTGGGGCGGATGGGTCAGCCGGAGGAGGTGGCCCAGGCGGTGCTCTATCTGCTCCAAGCCCAATATGTGACCGGCGAGGTCCTCCGCGTGGACGGCGGCCTTGCCATGTGAGGTAAAAAAACTATGGTTGAAAAGAAACGCGTGGTGGTGACCGGCCTGGGGGCCGTCACCCCCCTGGGAAATACCGTGGCGGAGACCTGGGAGGGCCTGAAGACCGGGAAGAACGGCATCGGCCCCATCACCCGGTTCGACACGGAGAAGTTCAAGGCCAAGCTGGCCGCAGAAGTCAAGGGCTTCGACCCGAAGGACTACATGGAGGTCAACGAGGTCCTGCGTACGGACCGCTATGCCCAGCTTGCCGTGGCTGCCGCCCAGCAGGCGGTGGAGGAGAGCGGCGTGGAAGGCCAGGTGGAGCCGGAGCGGTTCGCGGTGCTCTTCGGCACCGGCATCGGCGGCATCAGCACCTTCGAGGCCGAGCACACCAAGCTCCTGGAGAAGGGCCCCCGCCGGGTGTCCCCCCTCTTCGTGCCCATGATGATCGGCAACATGGCCGCGGGGCTCATCGCCATCCGCCACGACTGCCGTGGCTCCGCCCTGCCCGCCGTGACGGCCTGTGCCTCCGGCTCCAACGCCATCGGCGAGGCCATGCGGCTCATCCGCCACGGCTATGCCGACGCGGTCATCACCGGCGGGGCCGAGGCGGCCATCTGCCCCTCGGCCATCGCGGGCTTTGTGAATATGCAGGCCCTGTCCACCGCCACGGACCCGGAGGCGGCCTCCCTGCCCTTCGACAAGCGCCGGGGCGGGTTCGTCATCGGGGAAGGGGCCGTGGCCCTGGTGTTAGAGGAGTATGACCACGCCAAGGCCCGGGGGGCTAAGATCTACGGCGAGGTCTGCGGCTACGGCTCCACCAGCGATGCCTACCACATCACTGCCCCCCATCCCGACGGCCGGGGCGGCACCCAGGCCATGGTGAACGCCATGGCAGAGGCCGGGTACACCGAGGCGGACGTGGTCTACGTCAACGCCCACGGCACCGGCACCCCCATGAACGACGCCATCGAGACCCAGGTCATCAAGCAGGCCCTGGGGGAGACCGCTGCCCGGCGGGCCTATGTCAGCTCCACCAAATCCATGACCGGCCATATGCTGGGGGCGGCGGGAGCCATCGAGGCCCTGGCCTGCCTGCTGGCCCTGGAGGAGGGCATCGTCCCGCCCACCATCCACCTGGAGGAGCAGGACGAGGTCTGCGACCTGAACTGCGTCCCCGGTGCGGCGGTCCGGGCGGAGCTGACCCTGGCCCTGTCCAACTCCTTAGGCTTCGGCGGTCACAACGCCTGCCTGGCCTTCCGAAAGGTGTAACGCCATGAACGAGACAGAGATCAGAAAGTACGCGGGCCTCATGCGGGAGCTGGGCCTCACGGGCCTGGAGATCACCGAGGACAACAAGGTGGTCCGCCTGGAGCGCACGGCCCCTGTGGAGCCGGTCCCCGTGGGGGCCGCGCCCGTGGAGGCGGAGCCGGTCCCCGCCGAGGGCAGCAGCATCCGGTCCCCGCTGGTGGGGGTCTTCTATGCCGCCCCGGCGGAGAACGCCGCCCCCTATGTGACCGAGGGCACCGCCGTGAAGAAGGGCCAGGTCCTCTGCATCATCGAGGCCATGAAGCTCATGAACGAGGTGGTGGCCGAGGAGGACGGGGTCATCGCCCAGGTCTGCGTGGCCAACGGCCAGGTGGTGGAGTACGGCACCGAGCTGTTCCGCCTCCGGAGGTGACCATGGACCGAGAAGAGATCAAGGGGCTGCTGCCCCATCGGGAGCCGATGCTCCTGCTGGACCGGGTGGAGGAGCAGGAGGGCACGGCCCTGGGCTATTACACCGTCCGGGGCGACGAGTTTTTTTTGCAGGGCCACTTTCCCGGTCGGCCCGTGGTCCCCGGGGTCATCCTCTGCGAGATGCTGGCCCAGTCGGCCTGCATCCTCCTGCGGGGAGCCATGAAACCCGGGGAGCTGCCGGTGTACACCGGCTTGGACCGGGTGCGCTTCCGGGCCTCGGTGCAGCCGGGAGACCGGGTGGAGACCCGGTGCCGCATCAAGCGGGCCAAGCACCCCTTTTACTTTGCAGAGGGAGAAGTCCAGGTGGCGGGGAAGACCTGCGTGACCGCGGACTTTTCCTTTGCCATCACAGGAGCGTGAACCATGTTTTCCAAGATCTTGATCGCCAACCGGGGGGAGATCGCCGTCCGCATCCTCCGCGCCTGCCGGGAGATGGGCGTGGCCACCGTGGCGGTCTACTCCCAGGCGGATGCCCAGGCCCTTCATGTGGCCCTGGCCGACGAGAGCTACTGCATCGGTGGGCCGGAGGCGGAGAAGAGCTATCTGGACCAGGAGCAGATCCTCCGCGCCGCCCTGCTGTCCGGGGCCCAGGCCATCCACCCCGGCTATGGCTTTTTGTCGGAAAACGCCGGGTTCGCCCGGCTGTGCAGCCAGCACGGCCTGGTGTTCATCGGCCCCGGGGCGGACACCATGGAGCGGCTCAGCGACAAGGCCGCCCTGAAGACCCTGGCGGCCCAGGCGGGGCTGCCGGTGATCCCCGGCACCGGGCCGCTGGATTCTCCCCAGGCTGTGGAGACCGCCGCCCGGGACCTGGGCTTCCCGGTGATGCTGAAGGCCTGCGCCGGCGGCGGCGGCCGGGGCATCCGGCTCCTCCGGTCTCCGGAGGAGGTGGAGGAGGCCTATCATCAGGCTGTCAGCGAGGCCCGGCGGGCCTTCGGCGACGGCCGGGTGTATCTGGAAAAGTACATCCATCCCGCCCGCCATGTGGAGCTGCAGGTGCTGGCCGACGAGCACGGCCACGCTGTCTGCCTGGGGGACCGGGACTGCTCTGTCCAGCGGCGGAACCAGAAGCTGGTGGAGGAGACCCCCTCTCCCGGCGTGGACCCGGCCCAGCGGGAGCGGCTGATGGCCCAGGTGACGGAGGCCGTGCAGAAGCTGGGCTATGTGGGGGCCGGGACCCTGGAGTTCCTGCTGGATGCCCAGGGACGGTTCTGGTTCATGGAGATGAACGTCCGCCTGCAGGTGGAGCACAGCGTCACCGAGATGCTCACGGGCCTGGACCTGGTGAAGTGGCAGATCCGCATCGCGGCGGGGGTCCCCCTGTCCTTCGGCCAGGAGGACGTGGACCTCTCCGGCGCGGCCATCGAGTGCCGCATCAATGCCAGGGGCTGCGGCACGGTCCGGGGGCTGCACCTCCCCGGCGGACCGTCGGTCCGCTTTGACACCGCCCTGGCGGAGGGGACGGCCATCACCCCTTACTATGACCCCCTCATCGGGAAGCTCATCGTCTCGGCCAAGACCCGGGAGGAGGCCCTGCGGAAGCTGCGGGCCGCCCTGTGCGAGCTGGTCATCCAGGGGGTGGCCACGGACCGGGAGGAGCAGCTGCGCATCGTGGCCGACGACCGGTTCGTCTCCGGCCGCTATGACTTGACCTTTATGGAGAACAGGTGAACACCGTGTGGATGAAATTTTTAAAACCGAAGAATCAACTGGAGGAGGGCGGGCGCACCGCCGCCCCGGTCCACCAGGACCAGGGGGAGCCGGAGAAGAAGTGCCCCAACTGCCGCAAGGCCATCCCGGTCAGCCGCCTGTGGGCCAATGACCTGGTCTGCCCCTGCGGCCACCACTTCCGCATGAAGGCCCGCCAGCGGCTCCGCCTCATCGCGGACCCGGACAGCTTCCGGCCCCTCCAGGAGGACCTGGAGGGGGGCGACCCCCTGGCCTTTCCCGGCTACCGGAAGAAGCTGGAGACCGTGCGGTCGGCCAGCGGGGAGCAGGAGGGCGTCCTCTGCGGCACCGCCGCCATCGACGGGCAGCCCTGCTGCCTCTTCGTCATGGAGCCCTACTTCATGATGGGCAGCATGGGCACCGTGGTGGGGGAGAAGATCACCAGCCTCTTTGAATACGCCCTCCGCCACCGCCTGCCGGTGGTGGGCTTCACTGTCTCCGGCGGAGCGCGGATGCAGGAGGGGCTGCTCTCCCTCATGCAGATGGCCAAGACCAGCGGGGCCGTGAAGCGGCACAGCGACGCGGGTCTGCTGTACACGGTGGTCCTCACGGACCCCACCACCGGCGGGGTCACCGCCAGCTTCGCCATGGAGGCGGACATCATCCTGGCCGAGCCGGGGGCCACCGTGGGCTTCGCCGGGGCCAGAGTCATCCAGCAGACCACCCGCCGCTCCCTGCCCGGGGGCTTCCAGACGGCGGAGTTCCTGCTGGACCACGGCTTCCTGGACAGCATCGTCCCCCGGAGCCAACAGAGAGCATACTTAGCCGCCCTGCTGCGGCTCCACGATGGGAGGGCCGTCTGATGGGCAAGGAAACGGCATACGAGCGGGTCCGGCTGGCCCGGGACAACCACCGCCCCACGGGGCTGGACTACATCAGCAACGTGTTCACGGATTTTCTGGAGTTCCACGGCGACCGCCGCTACGGGGACGACCCCGCCATCGTGGGGGGCGTGGCCCGGCTCCAGGGGATGCCGGTGACGGTGCTGGCCATGGAAAAGGGCCGCACCGCCCGGGAGCGGAGCTTCCGCAACTTCGGCGCGCCCCACCCGGAGGGCTACCGGAAGGCCCTGCGCCTCATGAAGCAGGCGGAGAAGTTCGGCCGCCCGGTGGTCTGCTTCGTGGACACCTCCGGGGCCTACTGCGGCGTGGGGGCCGAGGAGCGGGGCCAGGGCCAGGCCATCGCGGAGAACCTCATGGAGCTGTCCACCCTGTGCGTGCCGGTGCTCTCCGTCCTCATCGGCGAGGGCGGCAGCGGCGGGGCTTTGGCCCTGGCGGTGGCCGACCGGGTGTGGATGCTCCAGAACGCCGTCTACTCCGTCATCTCCCCGGAGGGCTGCGCCAGCATCCTCTGGAAGGACGCAGGGAAGGCGGACCTGGCCGCAGCCAGCCTGAAGCTGACCGCCGAGGATGCCAAGAGCCTGGGCATCATCGAGCGAATTCTGTCGGAAAAGGACCTGGGCAAGCCGGAATTTTACGACCGCCTCCGGGCCCTGCTGGCCGGGGAGCTCCGGGAACTGGCCCGGGACCCGGACTTAGTGAGCAAGCGGTACGACCGCTTCCGCCGCCTGGGCCGCGAGACCGTCACAAAGGAGCAAGCATGAGCATGGAACAGCGTTTCGTTCGGGAGACCTTCGACCCCCAGGGCCGCCTGCAGCAGGTGGAGCTGGACTATCCCGACCATTTCAACTTCGCCTACGACGTGGCCGATGCCATCGCCCGGGAGACCCCGGACAAGCGGGCCATGGTCTGGTGCAGCGGGGCAGGGGAGGAGCATATCTTCACCTTTGCCGACGTGAAGGAGCAGAGCGACCGGATGGCCAACGTGTTCCGGTCCGCGGGCATCGGCCGGGGAGACCGGGTGATGCTCATCCTGAAGCGGCACTATGAATACTGGTTCGCGGCCATGGCCCTGCACAAGCTGGGGGCCGTGATGATCCCTGCCACCCATATGCTCACCGTCAAGGACCTGATCTATCGCCTGGGGACCGCCCAGGTGAAGGGTGTGGTCTGCACGGCCCAGGACGAGGTCCCCCAAAAGCTCCGCGAGGCCCTGGACCAGGGCGGGCTGGAGGTCAGGCTCTGGTGCGTCCAGCCGGAGGAGGGCTTCGCGGATCTGACCGCCCAGACGGCGGCGGCCAGCCCGGTCTGGGAGCGGGTCCCGACCCGGGCCACGGACCCCCTGGTGCTCTACTTCACCTCCGGCACCACCGGCCAGCCCAAGGGGGTCATCCACGACCACACCTATCCTCTGGCCCACTATGTCACCGCCAAATACTGGCAGGGGGCGGAGGACGGTGGCCTCCACTTCACCGTGGCCGAGACCGGCTGGGCCAAGGCCTCCTGGGGGAAGCTCTACGGCCAGTGGCTGGTGGGCAGCGCGGTGATGATCTATGACTTCGACAACTTCGACCCCGCCCAGCTCACCCAGATCATCGACCGGTACGGCGTGACCTCCTTCTGCGCTCCGCCCACGGTCTATCGCTATCTGGTGCGCAAGGGGCTGTCCCCCATGCCCAGCCTGCGCCACGCCTCCACGGCGGGGGAGATGCTGGCCCCGGAGGTGTTCCGCCGGTTCACCCAGCGGACGGGCCTGCCCCTCTGCGAGGGCTACGGCCAGACGGAGACCACCCTCCTGCTGGCCAACTTCCACCAGCCGGTGGAGGGGTCCATGGGGACCCCGTCTCCCTTCTACCGCATCGCCCTGTGGGGCAAGGACGGCCAGCCCGTGGCTCCCGGCGAAGTGGGGGAGATCGTGGTCCTGCCCGGCGAGGACGGGCGGCAGCCGGGGATCTTCACCGGCTACCTGGAGAACGAGGCCCAGTACCGCCACGCCTGGCGGGATGGGGTCTACCACACCGGGGACGCGGCCTATCGGGATGAGACGGGCCACTACTGGTTCCAGGGCCGGTTCGACGACATCATCAAGACCGGCGGCTTCCGGGTGGGCCCGGACGAGGTGGAGCACGTGCTCCTGGAGCATCCGGCGGTGGCCGAGTGCAGCGTCATTGGGGTGCCGGACCCCCTGCGGGGCCAGGCTATCAAGGCGGTGGTGGTCCCGGCGGCGGGCTGCTCGCCCACGGCGGAGCTGGGCCAGGAGATCAAGACCTTCTGCAACCAGAAGATGGCGGAGTACAAGTGGATCCGCCTGGTGGAGTTCGTGGAGGCCATGCCCAAGACCATCAGCGGCAAGATCCAGAAAGCCGTCCTCCGGGGCGGCGCGTGAGAAAAAAGCAAACAATTTGCGGTCTGGTCATACTTTTGGCACAATTTTGTGGTACACTACCCACCTGACCCATCCAGACTGTGGAAGTCCCTTCCACAAAAGGAGTTGCTATGAATCATCACGATCCCAATGAGAACATTTTGAACCGACAGATCAGCGGGTTCCACCGGTATATCCTGGGGGAGCCCGCCTGTCTGTGCTTTGTCAGCGAAAACCTCTGCCATCTGCTGGGCCTGCCCCAGCCGGACCTGTCCGGCGGGGAGGACTGGTATCTGGCCCGGGTCCACCCCGATGACCGGGAAGCCTACCTCCGGTTCTTAGAGGAGGTCACCCGGACCGGGGAGAGCGGGCAAGCGGACTACCGCCTCTGCCGGGGGGACGGCAAGGTCCTCCGGGTGCGGGACACCCTCACCCCCGCCCGGCGGGACGACGGGGTCCTGGAGGCCTCGTCGGTCCTGACGGAGTGGCGGGAGGACGACGTGAGCCGGTTCCTGAACCGGACCATGCCCTGCGCCTTCCTGCGGTACACCTGCGACAAGCAGCCCCGGATCATCGAGCTGAACCAGACCATGGTGGACCTGCTGCGGCTGCCCCCGGCCCAGGAGGGGGAGCTGGACTATTTAGACCTCTACAAGAGCAACATCTTCCTGCTGATCCCCATGGAGGAGCGGCGGCGGTTCGCCCGGTATTTGGAGCGGGTGGCGGCTGCCGGGACCCCGCTGGCCGGGGAGATGACCGTCCTCCGGTGCGACGGCACCCGGGCCCGCCTGTTCGGGTGGGTGTCCAGGGTGGTCAACGACCGGGGAGAGGCGGAGTTCCAGAGTGTCTGCATGGACATGACCCAGCGGTACCAGACCCAGAAGGCCCGGGAGACCCAGCGGTATCTGGAGGCCCTCACGGAGGTCTATGACAAGATCTTTCAGTTCGACCTGGAGACGGACTTAGTAAAATGTCTGCACTGCGAGGACGACTCCTCCTTCCAGGCCCTGAAGGGGGTGGCCATGCAGATCGACGACGCGGCGGAGCGGTGGATCACCAATGCCGTCCACCCCGATGACCGGGACCGGGTAGGGGCCTTTTTCCGGGGCTTCTGCCAGCGGGGCAGCGACCCCGCCCAGGACCAGCCGCCCCAGCTTGCCTATCGGGCCAGGTCGGCGGATGGCCAGTGGCGGGACTATGTGGCCCTGTGCATCCGGCTGGATACCTCCCTGCGGCTGTACTGCTGCCGCCGGGTCCAGGCGGAGCCGGAGGAGGCCCCGTCCCCGGCGGATCCCATGGCGGAGAACATGAAGGCCCTGGTCCGGCAGTTCGCCGACGGCCTGGCGGCCTTCGAGGTCTCCCCGGAGGGGTGGGCGAAGCCCCTCTACGGCAGCGAGAACGTCTGCGAGTTCTTCGGCTACACCCGGCAGGAGTGGTTAACGCTCATGGAGACCTTCACGCCCCTGGAGCGGTTCGTGGCCCGGAGCGAGGCGGCCTATGAGGACTTCGAGGCCCTGCTGCGGAAGGGCGAGGCGGCGTTCTCCTACTTCGACTACAAGACGGAGCAGACCCGGCGGATCAAGGCGGTCTGCTCCCAGCGGGAGGGGGACAGCCGCTCCACCCGGTATGTGATGCTCTACACCCTGACGGAGGGCGCTGAGGGGACCGAGGGGGCCGACCGATCGGTGTTCCTGCGGACCTTTGGCTACTTTGACGTGTTCGTGGGGGATCAGCCCATCCCCTTCCGGAACAAGAAGGCCAAGGAGCTGCTGGCCCTGCTGACGGACCGCAAGGGCGGCTATGTGACCTCGGAGGAGGCCATCGGCTTCCTGTGGGAGGAGGAGCCGGTGAATCCGGTGACCCTGGCCCGCTACCGCAAGGTGGCCCTGCGGTTGAAAAACACCCTGGAGGAATACGGCGTGGCGGACATCGTGGAGTCGGTGGACGGCAAGCGCCGTCTGGTGCCGGAGAAGGTCCGGTGCGACCTCTACGACTATCTCAGCGGGCGGGAGGAGCACGCCCAGCTCTTCAAGGGGAGCTACCTCACCAACTACAGCTGGGGGGAGACCACCCTGGGCGAGCTGACCAACGGGCTGGCATAGGAGGAACACCATGGAACGATATCTTCATAAAGTGCAGTATTACGAGACGGACAAGATGGGCATCACCCACCACTCCAACTACATCCGGTTCATGGAGGAGGCGCGGATGCACTTCCTCACGGCCCTGGGCTATCCCATGACCCGGTTGGAGGCGGAGGGCATCACCTCGCCGGTGGTGTCGGTCCAGTGCGACTACAAAAAAACCACCACCTACGACGATGTCATCGCCATTGGGGTGGTGGCGGAGGCCTACTCCGGGGTGAAGCTGACCTTATCCTATCAAATGGAGCGGGCGGACACCGGGGAGGTGGTGGCCACGGCCACCTCGTCCCACTGCTTCCTGAACGCCCAGGGGCGGCCCATCGCCCTGCGGAGATATTCCCCGGAGCTGGACGCGCTCCTGCGGCAGCTGGCTCAGGGGGCGTGATGCTTCATGCGTCCCCATTTCTTTCAAGAAATGGGGGAAAGAAGACCAGGGGACACCCCTGGACCTAAAAATGCCGTTACTTTTGTGCCGCAAACGGCACAAAAGTTCTCGCTTCGCTCGCCGAAGGCCTTGCGCAGCAAGGCACTTCGGGGCATTCGATCTTATTCGAGGTGGGCCGCTGCCCCCTCGAGCTCCCCCGCGGCGCGCCACCGGCTGGCGCGCGGCAGCGTGGGAGGAGACCTGCAAAGGAAAAGGGTTGTACGATCCCAAAGGCTCCCTTGTGTAAAGGCACCCCAGTGCGCACACTGGGGCGTGCATAGCTGAGCTGGCAGCGCGCAGCGCTGACTGAGGGATCGACTGGACCTGGCAAGGTTCAACCCCTCCGCTCCTTCGGAGCACCTCCCCTTACACAGGGGAGGCAGAAAGCGTAGGAGAGCATCGAGACGGTATAGGGGGCCGCACCTCTCATAAACAAAGAAGCGCACCACGGAAACGTGGTGCGCTTTCTGATACATAAAACAAAACGACTGCGCTTCATAAGAAACACAGTCGTTGGTCC
>CAYNZG010000014.1:0-15463 GCA_964401525.1 uncultured Ruminiclostridium sp. | reverse complement strand
ACTTCATAGCCCAGGTTTTCCACCGTCTGCCGAAGCAGCTCGTCGGGGACCTCCTAATTTCATGTTATTTCATTCTCCTTTGATCGATTAGAGGATCCCGCGGGATCCCTCTATCCAATGAATTCTCAGATCGGTTTGATTATAGCATACCACACGCGCCATCGCAAGAAATCCGCCGAAAAAGGACCGCCCCGGCGGGCGGTCCTCTCCTCATTTGATGTCTGTGACTTCATAGCCCAGGTTTTCCACCGTCTGCCGAAGCAGCTCGTCGGGGACCTCCTCCTGGCTGTACTCCACCCGGGCAGTCTTCCGCTTCCAGCGGACCTTGGCCGCCACGCCGGGCAGCCGGTTCAGGGCGTTTTCCACCCGGATCTCGCAGTTTTCGCAGGTCATGCCCTGGATGGTCAGGGTCTTTTCCCCCTGCCTGGGGGCCGTCAGGACCTTCTTGTCCCGGATGGTGCTGCCGCCGCTGCCGCAGCAGCCGCCGCCCCGGAAATGCTTCCCGGTCCGCACCAGCGCAAAGGCCAAAACCAGCACCAATACGACCGTGATGATCACATTCTCCATGCCAACGCTCTCCTTTCCGATCGGAAGTTAGCAAAAGCTAACGAAAGTATCTTACCACGCCCACTCCGTTTCTGCAAGTATTTTTGCAAGTTTTCTTTCTTATTGTTTGGAGTTCTCTCCAAAAGGGTATCCTGTCAGCAGAGCTGCCCCCTCTGTTCTTCTTGGGCAGACAGGCCGAATGACCCAAAAAACCTTCCGTTTTTTTGATGAAAACGCTTAATTTTTCCATTTCTTCGCATTTATCCGTCTTTTTTGTTGAATTCCCGTTTCGTTTGAAGTAAAATCTTATGCGTATCATTATGACCAACAAAACAGGATCGAGGTGACGGAAACCATGCTGAATATCGTTCTCGTGGAACCGGAGATCCCCATGAACACCGGCAACATCGCCCGGACCTGCGCCGCCACCCGCAGCCGTCTGCATCTCATTCGCCCCCTGGGCTTTGACATCAGCGACAAGGCGGTCAAGCGCGCCGGGCTGGACTACTGGCACATGGTCGATCTGCGGGTCTATGACAGCCTGGAAGAGCTCTTTCAGCGAAACCGGATCGACGACCTGTGGTTGGCCACCACGAAAGCCCCGCAGGACTATGCAGAAGCACAGTTCGGGGCAGACAGCTGGCTGTTTTTTGGGAAGGAGACAGCCGGCCTGCCGCTGTGGTTTCGGGAGGCCCATCGGGAGCGGTGCATCCGCATCCCTATGCGCCCGGATGCCCGCAGCCTGAACCTGGCCAACTCTGTGGCTATCCTCACCTACGAAGCCCTCCGGCAGCAGGGGTTCCCCGGTCTGTCCGGCGAGGGGGAAATGAAGGACCAGTGTCCCACGGACCTGGCCGAATAAAGAAAAAGAATAAGAGAAGGGTATGTTTCCAATGAATTACAACAAGAAGACCATCCGCGACATCGACGTGTCTGGCAAGAAGGTCCTCATGCGCTGCGACTTCAACGTCCCGCACGACAAAAAGACCGGTGTCATCCATGACGACACCCGCATCGTGGCCACTCTGCCCACCATCCGCTATCTGCTGGACCACGGCGCAGCCGTGATCCTCACCTCTCATATGGGCCGTCCCCACGGCGAATGGAAGAAGGAGAACTCCCTCTTCTCCGCCCGGGAGCACCTGGAAAAGCTGCTGGGCCTGCCTGTGGACATGACCACCGATGTGCTGGGCCCCGACACCAAGGCCAAGTGCGCTGCCCTGCAGCCCGGCCAGGTCCTGCTGGTGGAAAACCTCCGCTTCCGCGTGGAGGAGGAAAAGAACGACCCCGACTTCGCCAAGGAGCTGGCTTCCCTGGCTGACCTCTTTGTGTTCGATGCCTTCGGCTGCGCCCACCGCGCCCACGCCTCCACCGCCGGTGTGGCAGACTACCTGCCCGCTGTGGCCGGTTTCTTGGTGGAAAAGGAGCTGACCTTCATGGGCAAGGCTCTGGACGACCCCAAGCGTCCCCTGGTGGCTATCCTGGGCGGTGCCAAGGTCTCCGACAAGATCGGCGTCATCAACAGCCTCCTGCAGAAGGCCGACACCATCATCATCGGCGGCGGTATGGCTTACACCTTCCAGAAGGCTCTGGGCGGCACCATCGGCACCTCCCTGCTGGATGAGGAGCACATCGACTATGCCCGCGACATGATCGCCAAGGCCAAGGAGATGGGCGTGAAGCTGCTGCTCCCCGTGGACACCGTGGTCACCGAGACCTTCGACGCAGACGCTCCCTCCACTGTGGTCCCCGCCACCGCCATCCCCGACGACCGCATGGGCATGGACATCGGCCCCGAGTCCGTCCGCCTCTTCACCGAGGCCATCCGCGGCGCAGGCACCGTCATCTGGAACGGCCCCATGGGCGTCTTTGAGTTCCCCGCCTTCGCCAAGGGCACCAACGCCGTGGCCGAGGCCATGGCCGGCCTGGAAAACGCCGTGACCATCGTGGGCGGCGGCGACTCCGTTTCCGCTGTGGAAAAGACCGGCTTTGCCGACAAGATCTCCCACATCTCCACCGGCGGCGGCGCCTCCCTGGAGTTCCTGGAGGGCCTGGTCCTGCCCGGCATCGCCTGCCTGGCTGACCGGTAAGAGCCGCGAGGGCGAGCTATGAACAGAAAGTACCGCAAGACCATCGTGGCCGGGAACTGGAAGATGTACAAGACCCCGGCCGAGGCCAAGGCATTCGCCGAGCAGCTCCGCAGCTCCCTGCCCCGGGCCAAGCGATGCAGCATCGTCCTGTGTGTTCCCTATGTGGACATCCCCATCGCCACGAAGCTCCTCAAGGACAGCCGCATCTCCGTGGGGGCCCAGAACCTCCACTGGGAAAGCGACGGTCCCTTCACCGGAGAGATCTCCGCTGCCATGCTGGCCGACTTAGATGTGAAATACGTCATCATCGGCCACAGCGAGCGCCGGAACCTCTTCTATGAGTCTGACCTCACCGTGAACAAAAAGGTCCACGCCGCCCTGAAGGCCGGGCTGCACCCCATCGTCTGCGTGGGCGAGGACCAGGACCAGCGGGACCTGGGTGTCACCCAGGAGCTCATCGCTTACCAGCTCAAGACCGCCCTGGCCGGGGTCTCCGCCGAGGAGATGCGCCAGGTGGTCATCGCCTATGAGCCCATCTGGGCCATCGGCACCGGCAACACCGCCACCCCCGAGCAGGCCTGCGAGGTCTGCGCTGCCATCCGGGCCAACCTGCGCAAGCTCTACGGGGCCCGGGTCGCCCGCTCCACCACCATCCAATACGGCGGCTCCATGAACGAAAAGAACGCGGCGGACCTCCTGGCCCAGGAGGACATCGACGGCGGCCTCATCGGCTCCGCCTCCCTGGACCCCGCCCGCTTCCTGGCCATCATCCAGGCCGCCAATCAAGACTAAAAACGGTCCCTTGCCGCCCCCCCAGGGCTGCAACACCGGGAGAACGATTATGAAAACACCCACAACCCTTATCATCATGGACGGCTTCGCCCTGGGCGAGGACATCCCTGGCAACGCGGTCAAGGCCGCCAAGACCCCTCAGTTGGACTACCTGTTTTCCCAGTACCCCTTCTGCCAGTTGGAGGCCTCCGGCCTGGATGTCGGTCTGCCCGCCGGACAGATGGGAAACAGTGAGGTCGGCCACACCAACATCGGTGCCGGCCGGGTGGTCTTCCAGGACCTGCCCAAGATCAGCCGCGCCGTGGAGGACGGTTCCTTCTTCACCAACCCCGCCTATCTGGAGGCCGTGGAGGTCTGCAAGAAAAACGACAGTGCCCTCCACCTGATGGGCCTGCTGTCTGACGGCGGTGTCCACAGCCACATCACCCATCTTTTCGCTCTGCTGGAGCTGGCCAAGCGGCACGGCCTGAGCCAGGTCTTCGTCCACGTGTTCCTGGACGGCCGCGACGTGTCCCCCACCTCCGGCAAGGGCTTTGTCCAGCAGCTCCAGGCCAAGATGGCCGAGCTGGGCGTGGGTCAGATCGCCACCATCAGCGGCCGCTACTACGCCATGGACCGGGACAGCCGCTGGGAGCGTCTCCAGCGGGCCTACGATGCCATGGTCTGCGGTGAAGGTCCCTTCTGGGCCGACCCTGCCGCCGCCGTCCAGGCCTCCTATGATGCCGGTGTCACGGACGAGTTCATGGAGCCGGTGATCTGTGATAAGGGCGGCTGTATCCAGGCCGGTGACGGGGTGATCTTCTATAACTTCCGGCCGGACCGCGCCCGGGAGCTCTCCCGCGCCCTGACCGATCCCGCCTTCGGCAGCCTGGTGCGCAAAAAGGGATACTTCCCCCTGCACTTTGTCTGCACCACGGAATACGATGCCTCCCTGTCCAACGTGACGGTGGCCTTCCCCCATGAGACCCTGGAGAATATTTTCGGTGCCTACCTGAGCCAGCTGAACATGACCCAGCTCCGCATCGCCGAGACCGAGAAGTACGCCCATGTGACCTTCTTCTTCAACGGCGGCCAGGAGGCCATCTTCCCCGGCGAGGACCGCTGCCTCATCCCCTCCCCCAAGGTCGCCACCTATGACCTGCAGCCGGAGATGAGCGCCCACGCCGTCACGGAGGAGGCCATCGCCCGCATCCGCAGCGGCAAGTATGACGTGATCATCCTGAACTTTGCCAACTGCGACATGGTGGGCCACACCGGTGTCTTCGATGCCGCCGTGACCGCCGTGGAGACCGTGGATTCCTGCGTGGCTCAGGTGGTGGCTGCCACCACCGAGATGGGCGGCATCGCCCTCATCACCGCCGACCACGGCAACGCCGAGCAGATGCTGGACCAGGCAGGCAGCCCCTTCACTGCCCACACCACCAACCCCGTTCCCTTCTGCATCGTGGGTGCAGACGTTCGTCTGCGGGACGGCCGCCTGGCCGACATCGCCCCCACCATGCTGGACCTCATGGGCCTGAACCAGCCCGAGGAGATGGACGGAAAGACCCTTATCGTCAACTAACACAACTTTGCTGTCAGTTTTCTATTTGTATCTTACTGTAAAGGAGTCAATAAACATGAAGCAAATGATCGAGATCGTAGATGTGCTGGGCCGCGAGATCCTGGACTCCCGTGGCAACCCCACCGTGGAAGTTGAGGTCTACCTGGATGACGGCGTGATGGGCCGTGCCTGCGTGCCCTCCGGCGCTTCCACCGGTGTCTATGAAGCCTGCGAACTGCGCGACGGCGACAAGTCCCGTTACCTGGGCAAGGGCGTGACCAAGGCAGTGGACCACGTGAACAAGGAGATCGCAGAAGCTCTGATCGGCCTGAACGTGCTGGATCAGACCGCCATCGACAAGCTCCTCATCGAGCTGGACGGCACCCCCAACAAGAGCAACCTGGGTGCCAACGCCATCCTGGGCGCATCCCTGGCCTGCGCACGGGCTGCCAGCGAGAGCCTGGGCGTGCCTCTGTATACCTACCTGGGCGGCTTCAACGCCAAGACCCTGCCCGTGCCCATGATGAACATCCTCAACGGCGGCGCACACGCCACCAACAACGTGGACATCCAGGAGTTCATGGTCATGCCCGTGGGCGCCAAGAGCTGGAAGGAAGCACTGCGGATGTGCGCCGAGGTCTTCCACACCCTGAAGACCGTCCTGAAGGAAAACGGCACCCCCGCCGCCGGCGTGGGCGACGAGGGCGGCTATGCTCCCAACCTGAAGAAGGACGAGGATGCCCTGAAGGTCATCGTGAAGGCCATCGAGCTGGCTGGCTTCGTCCCCGGCGAGGACTTCATGATCGCCATCGATGCCGCCACCTCCGAGTGGTACAACGAGGAGACCGGCTGCTATGACCTGCCCAAGGCCAAGAAGACCATGACCAAGCAGCAGCTGGTGAACATGTGGAAGAAGTTCGCCGACAACTATCCCATCATCTCCCTGGAAGACGGCATGGGCGAGAACGACTGGGAAGGCTGGGCCATGCTGACCAAGGCTATCGGCGACCGCGTCCAGCTGGTGGGCGATGACCTCTTCGTCACCAACACCCAGCGCCTGAAGACCGGCATCGAGAAGGGCGTGGCCAACGCCATCCTCATCAAGGTCAACCAGATCGGCACCCTGACCGAGACCCTGGATGCCATCCAGATGGCCAACCGGGCCGGTTACACCGCTGTCATCTCTCACCGCTCCGGCGAGACCGAGGACACCACCATCGCCGACCTGTCCGTGGCTCTGAACGCCGGTCAGATCAAGACCGGTGCTCCCAGCCGTACCGACCGCGTGGCCAAGTACAACCAGCTCCTGCGCATCGAGGAAGAGCTGGACGACGTGGCACAGTACCTGGGCCGCGACGCTTTCTTCAACCTGAAGTAAGCATACCTAACGATAAAAAAGGACCGGATCTTCCGGTCCTTTTTTCTATGCTGTGAAAAAACGGCAAGGGGCGTGCCTCCCGCGGGAACGTTGGCGGTAGTCTACACTCAGAGGATGGCCTCCACTGGGTCAAAGACCAGGTCGGCCGCCCGAAAGGCGCAGATCATGGCGGCGACCTCCGCTTCGCTCTCCTTCGCGCCCTCCATGAGCCAGACCAGCGCGGTGTTGTAGATGGCCCCGGCAAAGCAGTAGATCTGATACCGCTCCAAGGAAGCCGCCGACATGGTCCCCGCCGCCTGCTCGATGTAATGGTTGATCATCTCCAGGTTGGAAGCGGAAAATCCGCCGCGGTACAGGCATAGGATACCTTGGCAGTGTTCCCGCAACACCCGCAGGATGATCTCCACCCGCCGCCGGGCAGACAGCTCCCTCCCCTCCTCCTGGAGGCAGGCCAGGATCTTTTCGTGCATCCCCAGGTAGAAGGCCTCTACGATGCTGTCCTTGGAGGTAAAGTTCCGGTAGTAGGACTGCCGGGCGACCTCCGCCCGCGCGACGATCTCTGTCACCGTGATTTCAGAATAGTTCTTCTCCTCCATCAGCTCCAGCAGCGCCGCCACGATGCGGTCCTTCACCCGACAGTTGGTCTTTGCGGATCTCTCCATCTTGCGCTCCCCTTTTTGTTACAAAATTTTACATTTTGTCTCCCGTAAGCGTTTGACAAATCCTGTCTATATGATACAATTTGTATCATCCGAAAGTCTACCACAGGACCTGTTTCCTGTCAATTTGAAAGGAGGCGATAGCATGGGGTCCGCCTTTTCCAAAGCCCGGCACACCCTCTTGATCCCCGATCTCTTTCCCGTCCACATGGAGCTGCTGGCCGATGCCATTCGCGTCAGCGGATACCGCGTCCAGATCCTCCGGACCAAAGGTCCCTCCGTGTTGGAAACGGGATTAAAATATATCCACAACGACATGTGCTATCCCGCCATCTGCTCCGTGGGCCAGCAGCTCCACGCAGCCACCAGCGGTGACTACGACCCCGACACCATCGCCCTGCTGCAATTTCAGACCGGCGGCGGCTGCCGGGCCTCCAACTATGTCATGGCCCTGAACAAGGCCCTCCATAAACTTGGGCTGGACCACATCCCCGTGGTCACCTTAGGGTTCAACTCCCTTGCCCGGGGCAGCGGCTTCCGGATCACCCTCCCCCTCTGCCTCCGCGCCCTGGCCGCCATGACCTTCGGCGACCTGCTGATGCTGCTGAAAAATCAGGTCCGGCCCTACGAGCGTCACCCCGGTGACACCCAGCAGGTGCTGGACCACTGGTACCAGACCCTGAAGGGGACCCTCTCGGCCTCCCTCTGCGTCCCCGGCAAGATCCGCTCCACCCTGCGGCAGATCGCCGCAGATTTTGCTGCCATCCCCACCACAGCCGCCCGGAAGGTCAAGGTGGGCATCGTGGGCGAGGTCTATGCCCAGTATTCCTCCTTTGCCAACAACGGCCTGGAGGAGTTCCTCCAGAGCCAGGACTGTGAATACCGGCTGCCCAGCGTCCTGGGCTTTCTCCAGTACTGTCTGTCCGGTCCGGCGGTGGACCGCACCCTCTACGGCGGCTCTTCGGTCCGCGCCGCCGTCAGCAAGCTCCTGCTGAAGCTCATCCGGGCCTACGAAGCCGATTTGGAGGAGGCCCTGCGTCCCTACCCCCAGTTTCTGGCCCCCTCCCCCTTCCGCCAGATGCAGACCTATGGAAAGCGGGTCCTGGACCCTGGGGTCAAAATGGGCGAGGGCTGGTATCTCTCGGCGGAGATGATCGAGCTGGCAGAGCACGGCTACGACAACATCCTCTGCGTCCAGCCCTTCGGCTGTCTGCCCAACCATGTGGCAGGCCGGGGGACCTTCCGCCGGTTCCAGGCCCTGTATCCCAACGCCAACCTCTGCGCGGTGGACTACGATGCCAACGCCTCCCAGGTCAACCAGGAGAATCGCATCAAGCTGATGCTGACCGTGGGGCGTGACCGTCTGCGCCGCCAGCCCCAGCCGGTCTGAGTCCATCCCCTCTCTTACCGCATCCCTTTTGGGACGTTTCCCATTTTCTTTTTACACGTTGCAAACTGCAAAAACGCCCGCTCAGCAGAGCGGGCGTTTTTGCCCGTTCCCATTCCGCAGAAATTCCCGGGACAGGCTGGACTTTTCCGGTAAATTATGCAATACTGGTCATACGATCTACCCGAGAATAAGGAGGCCCCCGAAGTGAAACCATCCACCCGTGTCCTTTCTGTTTTCCTGGCCCTGGCGATGCTGCTCACGCTTCTGCCGCTCCCCATGGCCAGCGCCGCCGGGACCGCCGTCTATAACGGCACGTCCTACAGCACCGACTACACCACCTGGCGGCAGGGCGATGCCGCCTGGGGCAGCACTGCCCTGGGGGATGTGCACACCTTCGGCGGCTCCGGCTGCCTCATCTCGGCCATCGCCATCCTGATGTGCCACTCTGGGGCCTATGACCCTGCCAGCCTGAACCCCGGCGTGCTGCGGGACTGGCTGGATTCCAAGGGCTGCATCAGCCACAGCGCGGACCGCTCCAAGGACGCGCTCCTGTCCTTCGGTCTCATCACCTCCTCCCTCTCCCCCCGGTTCTACTTTGTGAACCAGGAGTTCTTTTCCACCTCCACCCCCTTCTCCGAAGTCTGCCTGCGGGTGAGCGAGCTGATCGCCAGCGGATACTATGTGGTGGCCCGGGTGAAAAACAGCGGCCACTTCGTGGCCGTGGCCAACGTCACCGACGGCGATGCCCGCATCTACGACTCCGGCTACGTCTCCAAGCGCCTCCTCTCCGAGTACGACGGCACCATCGGCGGCCTGATCTGCTTCAAGGCCAACAAGTCCGGCAAGGACACCATCCTGCCCGCCTTTGCCGCCCCCACGGCCCCCGCCCTCTCCAGGCTGAACAGCACCTACGGCACCGGGGACAGCATCCGCCTCTCCTGGACCGGCACCAGCCTGGCCACCCACTACAACCTCTACGTCGATCAGAAGCAAGCCGACGGCTCCTGGAAGGCCAACTATAAGTATTACTTCTATGCCTCCTCTCCCTTCACCCTCGATGCCCTCCCCGCCGGGGAGTATCGGGTCAAGGCTCAGGCCGCCAATGCCAACGCCAACCCCTGGACCTATGCCAACTCGGACTACCAGACCTTCACGGTGAAATCCGGCTACCTGACCATTACCTACGATGCAAACGGCGGGAGCTGCTCCACCGGCTCCCAGCTGGTAAAGCCCTGGACCACCTACGACCTGCCCACCCCCACCCGGTCCAACGCCGCGTTCTTAGGGTGGTACACCGGCAGCGGCAAGCTGGTCAACAACAGCTCCACTGTGTCCGGCACCAAGGGCCACACCCTCACCGCCAAGTGGGACACCAGCGGCAAGGGCTTCCAAAGATCCTCCACCTATAAAAATCAGTTCAAGGACGTGTCCAAGAACGCCTGGTACTATAACAGCATCGCCTCGGTCTACGCCTACGGCCTCATGAACGGCGTGGAGAACAACAAGTTCGAGCCCAACTCCAGGATCACCACCGCCCAAGCCATCACCCTGGCCGCCCGGATGCGCAAGCTGTACCTGACCGGCAGCGGGACCTTCTCCAACACCAACCCCTGGTACAAGGCCTACAGCGACTACGCCGTCAGCCAGAAGATCATCTCCTCGGTGCCCTCCGACATGGAAGCCACCCTGACCCGGCAGGAGTTCGCCGCCATCCTGGCCAACGCCCTGCCCAACAGCGCCCTGCCCGCGGTGAACTCTGTAAAGACCGGAGCCATCGCCGATGTCTACCGCTCGGACACTGCCATCTACAAGCTCTACCGGGCAGGCATCTTCGCCGGGAACGACGCGGCGGGCACCTTCCGCCCCAACGATCCCATCACCCGGGCGGAGGTCGCCACCGTGCTGGTCCGCATGGCCGACCCCAACAGCCGGGTGCTCTTCTCCCTGGGCTGACAAGAAAGGATGTGACACAATGGATAAATCGATGCTCTCCATGATGCGGATCTTCCTGTTCGCTGCCGTCACCCTGCTGGGCGGCACCTACTTCCCCCTCACCAGCATGGTGGTCCCCCTGAAGATCACCATGCTCATCAGCTTCTTCCTGTTCTACGGGGTCATGGGCAACCTGATGCACCGCATCTACGGGCCGGGCAAGAGCTGGACGCTCTTCCTGCTGACCCTGGCCTTCACGACCCTGGGGCTGGTTGGCCGCTACTTCCTGGACGCGGACATGGTCGCCGCCTACACCCCGGAAAACATCCTGAGCTTCCTGGTGGTCATCCCGGTGTATACCACGCTAGCCTATAAGCTCCTGCCCCGGTCCTGACCGATCTCACACAAAAAAGCACGCCGACAGGCGTGCTTTTGTTTTGAAATAACTCCTCCACAGATACTGTATTGACAAACCAAGAAACTGGGTGGTATGATGGATATAGAAAGGGTTCTGCTACAAGCGGTTAGCCCTAATGTATCAGTTTTTTATAATGCTGACCGTTTGGGTGCCATCCAAGCGGTCACACTTTTGTGTGCAAAAAAGACCGGTGCTGCTCATCCGCAGCACCGGTCTTTTTTATCGATGTAATTATTCCTGCTCCCAGTTGTGGTACACGTTCTGCACGTCATCGTTATCTTCCAGGAAGTCGATGAGCTTTTCCATGTTCTTGATATCGGCGGGGTCGGTCAGAGTGACGTAGTTCTGGGGGACCATCTCCACCTGAGCGGAGGCGAAGACATAGCCCTTGGCTTCCATGGCGGAAGCGACGGAGCCACAGTCATCGGGCTCGGTG
The DNA here is from genome assembly GCA_964401525.1 of uncultured Ruminiclostridium sp. Taxonomy (GTDB): domain Bacteria; phylum Bacillota; class Clostridia; order Oscillospirales; family Oscillospiraceae; genus Evtepia. The sequence continues at coordinate 4,279 of CAYNZG010000014.1, read as the reverse complement.
TAAATGGTGAAGCACTCTTCCTCGGGCTCGATGTCGGCAGCGCCGCAATCCAGTGCGTCCATCATCACGGTATCCTCGTCCAGGTCGCCGTCCTCGTTGGCCAGGATGATGACGCCCTTGCGGTCGAAGGACCAGGAGACGCAGCCGGTGGCACCCAGGCCCTTGCCATACTTGTCCAGCAGGTGACGGACTTCGGGAGCGGTGCGCTGACGGTTGTCGGTCAGGGCTTCCACGATGACGGCCACGCCGCTGGGACCGTAACCTTCGTAGACGACGGACTCGTAGTTATCGGTGTTGTTGGCACCCAGAGCCTTGTCGATGGTGCGCTTGATGTTGTCGTTGGGCATATTGGCAGACTTTGCCTTTGCGATGACGGTAGCCAGGCGGGAGTTGTTGGCGGGGTCGCCGGAACCGCCGGTCTTGACGGCCACAATGATCTCCTTGGCGATTTTGGTGAAGGCGGCGCTGCGCTTAGCGTCGGCTGCACCCTTGGTCTTCTGAATATTATGCCACTTGGAATGTCCGGACATAGGTATCGTTCCCTTCCTACTTTATAAAATATTCGCGGGAGCGGCCCAAGCCCCTCCTGCGCAGTCTTTAACCAAGTAATTTTATCATAGACGCAGGGCCTTGACAAGGGTTCTTCCTCAGAAATATGTGAAAACCTCCCGCTGACAGGCGGCGATCTCCACCGTCAGGCCGGGGAACGCCTCCTCAAGCCAAGACTTCACCACGGGGCAGACCACGGTCTCGGTGCTGTAATGCCCCGCGTCCAGGAGGTTGATGCCCAGCGCGGCGGCCTCCAGATAGAGGTCGTGCTTCAGGTCCGAGGTCACAAAGGTGTCGCACCCCTGGGCCTTCACCAGGGGAAGCATACTGCCGCAGGCACCGCCGCCCACTGCCACCTTGCAGACCGGGACCCCGGCATCCAGCACGCGGACCCCCTCTAAGTCCAGTGCCTTCTTCACATGGGCGGCAAAGTCGGCCACGGTCATGGGGCCGCCGGTGAGCAGGCCCACCCGGCCGATGCCGTAGGCTCTGCCCGCCTCGTCCTCGCCCTCTGCCTCCAGGGGGACTGCGTCCTGTAGGCCCACTCTCCGGGCCAGCTCGGTGTTCACGCCGCCCTCGGCTGCGTCCAGGTTGGTGTGGGCGCAGATGGCCGCGATCTGCTGCTCGATGAGAGCCAGGAGCTTCTGCCCGGTGGTGGTCTCATCGGTGATGCGCCCGGGCTTCTCCCAGATCACCGGATGGTGGGCCACGATGAGCTGGCAGCCCTTAGCTGCCGCCTCGTCGATGACGGCCGGGGTGATGTCTAAGGCCACCAGGACCTTCTTCACCTGGCGGCCCGCCCGGCCCACCAGGAAGCCCGCGTTGTCAAAGCCTGCCTGGTAGCGGAAGGGGGCCTTCCGGTCCAGCAGGTCGTAGATCTCTTTTACCGTTGCCATGCGTTCCACTCCTTCTCCATGCTGCGCAGCTCTGCCAGGAGAGCTTCCTCCCGGGCCAGATCCTCCGGGGCCACCCGGCCCCGCTGCATCCCGGCCAGGACCCGCTCCCGCCGACGGATGAGGTCCGCTAAGTAGGCCCCCCGGTGGGGATCCTCCTCCCCGGCGGTCTGCCGCCCGGCCCACAGCTCGGCGGGGGTATAGGGCCGCTCCTGCTCCCCGGCGGTGACGGTGAGCAGGGAATAGAACTTTTCCCCCTCCCGAGCGATCTGCTCCCGGCGGATGACATAGCCGTTGGCCAGGAGCCACCGGCGCAGCTCCGGCTGGGTGCTCATGGGCTGGAGCAGGAGCAGGGCCTCCTTCGTCCAGGGGGCCTGGCTCAAAATGCGGGCGATCAGCTCCCCGCCCATGCCGCAGATGGCCACCGTGTCCGCCTGGTCCGGGCCGATGCCTACCAGGCCGTCGCAGCGGCGGAAGGTGATCTTGTCCTCCACGCCATAGAGCCGCGCGGTCTCTCTGCCCCGCTGCAAAGGCCCTTCGTTCACATCCGAAGCCACCGCCTGCCCGATGGTCCCCCGCAGCAGCAGCCACACCGGCAGATAGGCGTGGTCGGTGCCCACGTCGGCCAGTCTGGCCCCCTGGGGGACCTGGGCGGCGATGGCAGCCAGCCGGGGCGTCAGTTCTAATTGATTCATGGCTGCTCCTTTCGTTCCAGAAAAAAAGGGGCGGGAAAGCCCGCCCCTTGCATCAACAAACTTACTTCTTGTTGGCTGCGATGATGTCGTTGAGTTCCTTGACCAGGTCGTCAACGGAGGTGTTGTGGACCATGCAGGCCTCCTCCACGGTCTCGTTCCGGGAAGCGGGGCAGCCCAGGCAGTGCATCCCGATGTTCAGGAATGCAGGGGCAGCCTCGGGTGCGATGTCCAGAATATCGCCCACGATGGTGTCTTTGGTGATGGTAGCCATGGTGTGTCCTCCATTCTGTTGGGCAGGCCCTTTGTTGCCAAAAAGCCAGCCTTTGATCTTTTGAGAAAAAGAGGGACCAGCCATACGGCAGTCCCCCTTTCTTCATTCTGTGTTTCTGCCGCAGAAGTTATTCCAACGATTTTTGGATTACTCAGCGTCCTCGTCAGCTGCGTCGTTCAGCAGAGCGCGGATGGACAGAGAGACCTTCTTGCGCTCCTCGTCGATGTCGGTGATCTTCACGTCAACGATCTGGCCCTCTTCCAGGACATCGCCGGGCTTCTCGATGCGGTGATCAGCGATCTGGGAGATGTGGATCAGGCCGTCAACGCCGGGAACGACCTCAGCGAATGCGCCGAAGGTCATCAGCTTCACCACGCGGACGGAAGCCACGGAGCCGATCTCATAGGTAGACATGAAGGTCTCCCAGGGATCCTGGCTGTGGTCCTTCATGCCCAGAGAGATCTTCTTCTTCTCGGGGTCGAAGGAGATGACATAGACGGAGACTGCATCGCCCACGGAGACGACCTCAGCGGGGTTCTTGATGCGGCTCCAGGACAGCTCGGAAACGTGGACCATGCCGTCAACGCCGCCGATGTCCACGAAGGCACCGTAGGAAGTCAGGGACTTGACAGTACCCTCATACTTCTTGCCGACCTCGATGTTTGCCCAGACCTCAGCAGCCTTGGCAGCGCGGGCCTCAGCAGCCACAGCGCGGATGGAACCCACCACACGGCGGCGGGAACGGTTGACCTCGGTGATGCGCAGCTGGACGCGCTCCTTGATCATCTCGGACAGGTCTGCGCCGCGGGGCATACCGGTCTGAGAAGCGGGCACGAACACGCGGATGCCCTTGACGTTGACCACGATGCCGCCCTTGTTGTCCTCGGTGACGACGCCTTCCATGACGGTCTTGTCTTCCACGGCAGCCTCGATGGTGTCCCAGTTCTTCACGGTGTCCAGACGCTTCTTGGACAGGGTGGCAACGCCCTCCATGTCGTTGACGCGCATGACATAGGTCTCGATCTCGTCGCCGACCTTGACGATGTCCTCCACCTTCACGGTGGGGTCGTCGGACAGCTCAGAGATGGGAATGTAACCAGCGTGCTTGGTACCCAGGTCCACGTTGACCTCGGTAGCGGTGATGCCGGTAACGACACCAGTGACCTTGTCCCCACTATTTAAAGTTTTGATGGATCTCTCCAGCATGTCTGCGAAAGACTCTTCGATCTCCATAACGTTGTTCTGCTCGTCGCTCATTTTGTTTTTGACCTCCTTTATTATCCACCCCGGCGTAGACGCGCCGGCGGTGATTCCCACAGAAGCTACCCCGCTTACCATACTCCGGTCAAGCTCCTCAGCCCGACTGATGTGGAGAACCAGCGGGCAGTGCGCCCGGCATAACTCAGCAAGACGGTTGGTGTTGGAGCTTTTTCGGTCGCCGATCACGATCATTGCGCCGCAGTGCTCCGCCAGACTCTGTGCCTCTGATTGCCGCTTACACGTAGCATCACATATTGTATCAAAAATTTCTGCGTTTGTACACTCTTTTTTTACTTTTTCTCTGCATGGGGTCCAAATTTTATCCGTGGATGTAGTTTGCGAAACCATCGTCAGCGGTTTTTGTGGATTTTCTTCGTGCTCACTGAGATATTCCGACAGCTCCTCCACGTTCCGGAAGACGCTGGCTCCCCGGCACCAACCGGCGATGGCCTTGACCTCCGGATGCTCCGGCGCGCCGATGATGATCACATGGCGGCTCCGCTCGTCTGCCTCCTTGACGATCTGGTGGATCTTAGAGACGTTGACGCAGGTGGCATCGGCCACGGGACAGCCCATGGCCTCCAGGCGGTCATAGACCGCCTTCCCCTCTC
>CAYNZG010000013.1:0-15841 GCA_964401525.1 uncultured Ruminiclostridium sp. | reverse complement strand
CTCCTGGATGCTCTCTGCCAGGTAGGCAGCGTAGGAGGGGGTGCAGCAGAGGATGGTGGAACCCAGGTCTTCCATGAACTGGAGCTGACGGTCGGTGTTGCCGGAGGACATGGGCAGGGTCAGGCAGCCGACCTTATGGGAGCCGCCGTGGAGACCGGCACCGCCGGTGAAGAGGCCGTAGCCATAGGCCACATGGACCACGTCGTCCTTGGTGCCGCCGGCGGCCATGATGGCGCGGGCACAGCAGTCCTCCCACAGGTCCACGTCGTGCTGGGTGTAGTAAGCCACCACGCGCTTGCCGGTGGTGCCGGAGGTGGAGTGGATGCGGACGCATTCGCTCAGGGGCTTGGCCATGAGACCGTAGGGGTAAGCCTGGCGCAGGTCGTCCTTGGTGACGAAGGGCAGCTTGTGCAGGTCTTCGACGCCCTTGATATCCTCGGGGGTCACGCCCTTCTCCTCCATCTTCTTGCGGTAGTAGGGGACGTTGTCATAGACGTGACGGACCTGCTTCACCAATCGCTCGCTCTGCAGGGCGCGCAGCTCTTCCTGGGGCATGGTCTCGATTTCGGGTTGATACATTGCCATATCCATCATTCCTAACTCGATCGATTACTTGCAGAACTATATTTATAGCCGCATAATGTTTTTGTTATGCTGTGAGTATATAGGCACAGAGGCAAAAAGTCAAGGGGAAAGTCACTTTTTCTTTTGGGGGACAAAAAGTCCCAGTTTCTGCCAGAAATATTGCATTGGAAAGGACATATCCTCTTGACTTTCCTGATAGAAGATGATATTCTAATATGGAAAACAAGATGAACCGATTTTGAAAATCGAAAGGAGGCGCGTCTATGACTGCTGCTGCATCCGGGCACGGACAGCCTGTCCGCCGGCAAAAGCTGGGGGAGGAGTTGGTGAACGCCATCTCCCACGGGATCGGCACCTTGCTGGCCATCGCGGGCCTGGTGGTGCTCCTGGTCCATGCGGCCCGGTATGGCACGGCCATCAATGTGGTCAGCGTGGCCATTTTCGGGGCATCCATGATCCTGCTCTACCTGGTCTCCTGCCTGTACCACGCTTTGGCGGAGTGCAAGGGGAAACGGGTCTTCCAGGTGCTGGACCACTGCTCGATCTTTCTTCTGATCCTGGGGACCTACACGCCCATCTGCCTGGTGAACATCGGCGGTGCGCTGGGCTGGGTGGTCTTCGGCGTGAACGCAGCCTGCGCGGTGGTGGGTGTGGTCCTGACCGCTGTGAACATGCACCGCTGGAGGAAGCTGGCCATGATCCTCTATGTGGTCATGGGCTGGATGTGCCTGATCGCGCTGCCCTCCATTTACCGGGCGCTGGACACCCGGGGCTTCGTGTTCCTGGTGCTGGGCGGGGTGTGCTACACCGTGGGCATCCTCTTCTACCGCCGGAAGGAGAAGCTCTACTGGCACGGCATCTGGCACTTCTTCGTGCTGGCCGGGACGATCTTTCAATTTTTTACGGTATACACCAACTGCTGCTTTTAATATGATATGAGGAGGAGTTCCCCCATGAGAGAATATGTCATCGTGACTGATTCCTGCTGCGACCTGAACCCTGACCAGGTGGAGGACCTGGAGCTGACCGTGGTCCCCCTGTCCGTTCAGCTGGGCGAGGAGCGTTTTCATAACCGGCCCGGCGAGGGCCCCGATGTGCACACCTTCTATGAGCAGGTGCGTAAGGGTGCCCCGGTCCAGACCTCTGCCCCCAACGTGGATGAGTTCAAGTCCTATCTCCAGCCCCATCTGCAGGCGGGGAAGGACATCCTCTTCCTGGCCTTTTCCTCTGCCCTGAGCGCCACCTATCAGAACGGCTGCATCGCCATGGAGGACCTGAGGGAGGAATTCCCCGAGGCCACCATGCTCGCCGTGGACACCAAGTGTGCCTCCATGGGGCAGGGCCTCATCGTGGACCTGGCCGTCCAGGAGAAGCGCAAGGGCAAGACCATCGAGGAGGTCCGGGACTTCGTGGAGGCCAACAAGGGCCGCGTCAACCACTGGTTCACCGTGACGGACTTGAACCAGCTCCGCCGGGGCGGCCGCCTGTCCGCCGGGAAGGCTGTGTTCGGCTCCCTGCTCCATGTGAAGCCCGTGATGCGGGTGGATGAGGAGGGCCGTTTGGTGGCCGTGACCACTGTCAAGGGGCGGAAGAAGTCCCTGGATGCCCTGTTGAGCAAGATGGAGGCCCTGGTCGACCATCCGGAAGGGCAGAAGGTCTTCCTGAGTCAGGGCGACTGCCGGGAGGAGACCGAGGCCCTGGCCGCTGCCATCCGGGAGAAGCTTCCAGTGAGCGAAGTGGTCATCGGCAGTGTCGGCCCCGTCGTCGGCGCGCACGCCGGCAAGGGCGTGGTGGCTCTCTTCTTCCTGGGCCAGGATCGCCGCCCGGAGTAAGGCCCTATGAGACAGAAACAGAGACCCGCCCGGCAGTATGCCGTGGCGGAGGAGACCACCCTCCTGCCATTCCTGCTGGAGGCGGTCACCGATAAGAGCCGCAACACGGTGAAGGGTCTGCTGACCCGGGGCCAGGTGCTGGTGGACGGCAAGGGCGTCACCCGCCACGATCACCCTCTGCAGCCCGGCCAGACTGTGACCCTCCTGCCCGCGGCGGTGAAGCAGGCGGCCCTGCCTTTCCCCATCCTGTGGGAAGATGAGGACCTGCTGGTGGTGGACAAGCCCGCAGGGCTGCTGTCCATGGCCAGCGACAAGGAGCGGGAGCGCACGGCCTATCACCAGGCCATGGAGTATGTGCGGGCCGGGGACCCCAAGGCCCGGATCTTCATCGTCCACCGCCTGGACCGGGACACCTCCGGTGTCCTGCTCTTTGCCAAGAGCGAGCGGGTGAAGCTGGCCTTTCAGGAGCAGTGGGGGACCATCGTCCGCCGCCGGGGCTACACCGCCGTGGTGGAGGGCAAGCCCCCCAGGGAGGCGGACACCATCCGCACCTTCCTCCGGGAGAACGGCATCCACAAGGTCTACTCCGTCCCCAACGGCGGCAAGGAGGCCATCACCCATTACCAGACTGTGAAGCAGGGGAAACGCTACTCCCTGCTGGAGATCGACCTGGCCACCGGCCGGAAGAATCAGATCCGCGTCCACCTCAGCGAGCTGGGCTGTCCCGTGGCCGGAGACCGGACCTACGGGGCCAAGACGGACCCTCTGGGCCGTCTCTGCCTCCACGCCCATGAGCTGTCCTTCGTGCATCCCCTCACCGGGCAGGAGACCACCTATCGGGCAGAGCTTCCCAAGGGCTTCCGCCGCCTGGTGTGACCGCTCCATAGAAAGGGGAGGGGGATACATCCCTCCGGCAGGCTGTTCCTTCTTCAGCCCCCATTTTCTCCGGAGAAAATGGGGAAAAAGAGTGCCGGGGCGTTGCCCCTGGACCCCATTGAGGTGGGCAAAAACCTGCTGGGACTGAGGGGCGTATCTTTCCATCGTGCTTGCGGCTCTGGATCGGTAGGCTGTCCATGGCGCGCCTACCGGCTCGGCGCGCGGGAACGTGGTCACAGACCTGCGGGGACCCAGGAAAACATCCTCCTTCACAAGAAAAGCTTTTGATAGCAACAGCGTCTCGCTTCCTTGGAAGCGAGACGCTGTTTTTATCTGTCTTGGGCGGGGAGCTGCGCGAAGAGCTTGCCCGGCAGGACGATCCGCCCGGCCCTGGGCAGGACCCGGACGGTGAGAGACCGGACGGCGTGGCACTCGCCGTCCACGGTGATGACCAGGGGCTTGCTCTTGCTGTCGGCCAGTTCCAGGGTCACCGAGCGGCAGCGGCGGAAGTCGATGACATCCCGGAGGGCGGGGATCACCTGCCCATCCTGCATATGCAGGCCCTTCTGGTACTGGGGCAGGACCCGGGCGATGCGGGCCAGGCCCACCTTGCGGACGAACACCACATCCAGCAGACCGTCCTCTAAGGAGCAGTCCGGGGCGGCCCGGAAGCCGCCGCCGTAGTACCCGCCGTTGCAGATGGCCGTGAGCAGACAGGGCAGGGTGATGGTCTCCCCGTCCAGGGTGAGCCGCAGGGTCCGGCCTAAAGGCCGCAGCAGGTTCCGCAGGATGGACAGCCGATAGGCGGTGGTTCCGCCGCACCAGGGCAGGCGGCGGAAGCGGGGGATGTCGTGGGCGATCTGGGCATCCAGTCCGGCGGAGCAGATGGAGGCCCCCACGCCGAAATCCGTCTCCAGCAGGTCGATGTCCCGTTCTCCTCCCTGGAGTTGGTCTGCCAGGTCTAAAAAGGCCTCCCTGCTGCCGTAGTTTCGTAAAAAGTCGTTGCCGCTGCCGTAGGGGATGCACCCCACGGCGGCGTTTTTATATCGGTAGGCCCCTTGCAGGACCTCGTGAAAGGTGCCGTCCCCGCCTACGGCAAAGAGACGCACCGGGTCTCCGGCGCGGGCGTAGCCCTCCGCCAGGACCTTGGCGTGCCCGGCGTGGGTGGTGCGGGTGATGGCATAGTCTGCCCGGGACAGGCCGACGGTCTGGGCGGCCTGGGCTAAGGCCCGGGCGAAGGCATCGCTGCTGTCGTGCTCGCCAGCGGCGGGGTTTACAATAAAGATCGTTTTCATCCGGTTGGCTCCCTTTTGTTCTGGACCTATCATAGCCCATCCGGGACCGGGGCGCAAGAGAAACCTTTTTCTTGACGGCGGAGGCGGCTTATGCCAGAATAGAGATAAGATAAAGGAGGGGTCTCCCATGAAGAAGGTCATGTTACAGAGTCAGCACGGATATGCGATCCCCTGCCACGACAACTGGGCAGGGCAGGAACGGGCGCTCATCGTCTGCCACGGATTTGGCAGCAGCAAGGCCAGCCCCATGGTCCAGGCCCTCCACGAGGAACTGCCCAGGCACGGGGTGGGGGTCTTCGCCTTCGATTTTCCCTCCCACGGGGAGAGCCCCGTGTGGCAGGAGGGGCTGCGGGTGCCCTTTTGCCTAGATGACTTAGCCATGGTGGAGGCCCACCTGCGGCAGCGGGACCCGGCGGTGAAGATCGGCTACTTCGGCTCCAGCTTCGGGGCCTACATCACCCTCCTCCATCTGGCCCGGGGCCAGGCGGCAGGGGAGCGGGCCTTCCTGCGCTCGGCGGCGGTGACCATGCCCCGGCTGGTGGAGACCTGGGTGGATGCCCGGGCCCAGGCGGACCTGGACCGGCAGGGGTATTTCGTGCCGGACTATGACTATGTCCGGGAGATGCGCATCACCCGGGATTTTCTGGCCGACCTGGCCACCCACGATGTCTTTGCCCGGTATCAGCCCGGTATGGCCAGGCTGCGGATGGTCCACGGGGGCCGGGACGATGTGGCTCCCACGGAAGACGCGGTGCGCTTTGCCCGGGAGAAGGGGGCGGAGCTGCTGGTCTTGCCCCAGGGGGAGCATCCCCTGATGGGGCCGGGGGAGTTGGAAGAAGTCCTGGCCCAGGCTGTTGACTTCTTTGCCGGAATGTAACTTGCAATCAAGGCAGTTTCCCAGTATAATAAAAGTCTATCATTTTATCTCTGTGCCGCGCGGCTTCGCCGCGCCGAGAAAGGACACACGATCTATGAGCAAACCTGTCTATATCACAGCCGACAGCACCTGCGACCTGTCGCCCGAGCTGCTGGAGCGATTTCAGATCAAGACCGTCCCCCTGCACGTGCTGCTGGGGGAGGAGAGCTACCTGGATGGCGTGGGCTTCACCACGGAGCAGATCTTCCAGTACTATGCCGAGACCCAGACCCTGCCCCGGACGGCAGCGGTGAGCCCTCAGGAGTTCGAGGACTTCTTCGCCCCTCTGGTGGCAGAGGGCTATGAGGTGGTCCACCTGGACATCAGCTCGGAGCTGTCCGCCACCTATCAGAACGCCGTCATCGCCTCGGAGGAGGTCCCCGGCGTGTATCCCGTGGACAGCCGCCACCTCTCCTCCGGCGTGGCTCTGCTGCTGCTGGAGGCCTGCCGCCTGCGGGACGATGGCAAGAGCGCCCGGGAGATCGCTGCCGAGCTGCGGGAGCTGACCTCCCGCGTCCAGGCCAGCTTCGTGCTGGACACCCTGGAGTATCTGTGGAAGGGCGGCCGCTGCACCGGCGTGGCAGCCTTCGGGGCCAACCTGCTGAACCTGAAGCCCTGCATCGAGATGCGAGACGGCAAGTTAGAGGTGGGCAAGAAGTACCGGGGCAACATCGCCAAGGTCTATGAGAAGTACATCACCGAGCGGCTGTCCGGCAAGGGAGTCTCTCCCAAGGCAGTCTTCGTGACCTCGGTCAACGAGCTTTCCCCGGAGACCCGGGAAAAGCTGGAGGACCTCGTCCGCAGCCAGACCGAGGTGGAGGAGGTCTTTTTCGCCCGGGCGGGCAGCACCATCACCTCCCACTGCGGTCCCGGCACCTTAGGCATTTTCTTCCTGGAAGCCTGATCGGACTTGTTACGAAAATGTTAATCTTTTGATAATTTCTTGCAACCGACCGCCCCGTATGCTATACTATAGCCTGTAGGAAAAGATACCTTGCGCAACAAGAAATTACGAGGTGATACCCATGCACATAAAAGATAAGCTCCGGCACCTGAGCGGCCAGCGGCTGGGGGCCTTTGCCCTGGCGCTGGTGATGGTGTTCAGCGTGCTGGTCTCTGCCGGTCCGGAGGCCTTTGCCGTGACCCAGAAGGAGATCAATGCCCTGAAAAGTCAGGCCAGCAGCCTGAACGATCAGAAGTCTCAGCTGCAGGGCCAGCTGAATAAGCTGAGCAAATCCAAGAACGCTGCCATCGATGAGAAGTTCCTCATCGAGGAGAAGATCGGTGTCATCCAGCAGCAGATCACCCTCTCCGAGGAGGCCATCGCCAAGTACGGCGAGCTCATCGCCCAGAAGGAAGTGGAGCTGGCCGAGGCCAAGGAAGAGGAAGCCAAATACTATGACGAGTTCTGCGAGCGGGTCCGCAGCATGGAGGAACGGGGCACCATTTCTTACTGGGCCGTCCTGTTCAACGCCAGCAGCTTTTCCGACCTGCTGGACCGGGTCAACGCCATCTCCGAGGTGGTGGACTATGACAACATGATCATGGACCAGCTTGCCGCTGCCCGTCAGGCTGTGGCAGATGCCAAGCAGGAGCTGGAGGACAGCAAGGCCGCCGAAGAGGAGGCCAAGGCCCAGCTGGATGCCCAGAAGGCCGACCTCCAGACCGAGAAGGCCAACGTGGAGGCAGTCATCAGCGAGATCACCAGCCAGGCCGATGTCTATGAGGAAAAGCTCCACGACCTGGAGGACGACTCCGCGAACCTGTCCAGCCAGATCAAGCAGGCCGAGAAGGCCTACGCCGACCAGTTGGCTGCCCAGAAGGCGGCAGAGGAAGCGGCGCGGAAGAAGGCGGAGGAAGAGGCCAAGAAGAAGGCCCAGCAGGCCGCTGCCAACGCTGCCAACAACGCCAATAACAGTTCCAGCAGTTCGAGCAGCAGCTCCGGCAGCAGTTCCAGCGGTTCCACCGCTGGCAGCGGCGGCTACCTGTGGCCCCTGTCCGGCTATCGGAACGTGACCTCCGCCTTTGGCTGGAGAAACTGCCCCTTCCATGGCAGAGAATTCCACAGCGGTGTGGATGTTCCCGCCCCCTCTGGCACGCCCATCAAGGCGACCAAGGGCGGCGTGGTCATCATTTCCGCCTATGGCTCCTCCTACGGCAACTATGTCGTGGTGGCCCATAGCGACGGCGGCCGCAGCCTGTATGCCCATATGTCCTCCCGTTCTGTCTCTGCCGGGCAGTCCGTGAGCCAGGGCCAGACCCTGGGTGCCGTGGGCACCACCGGTTCCTCCACGGGCAACCATCTGCACTTCGAGCTGTGGATGGGCAACTCCCAGAGCAGCCGTGTGAACCCCGTGGCCTATTGCTCCTGATAGATCTGATCAGTGAATGGATCCCTCCAACGCAGTCAGTGACGACCGCGTTGGAGGGATTTTTTTCTTGGTTCAGGAAAAAATCAAGTTCTTTTAAACTTTTCCGGAATTTTGGTTGACAATCCTCCCAAAATCTGATAATATAAATCTCGCATCTAACCGAAGGATACGGAGAGATGTCCGAGTGGTTTAAGGAGCCGGTCTTGAAAACCGGTGACCCGAAAGGGCCGTGGGTTCGAATCCCACTCTCTCCGCCACATTTTATATTTCTAAAGTTTCGGACTTGGAGAAGTACCCAAGAGGCCGAAGGGGCTCCCCTGCTAAGGGAGTAGGGCGTGTCGAGCGTCGCGAGGGTTCAAATCCCTCCTTCTCCGCCAAAAGTTCCGGAAATCAGGTAATGACCTGGTTTCCGGAACTTTTTTTGTTTTTTCCTCAAAAATCCAAACACACAAGAATCGTTCGACAGATATAGCAGGAACTGGAAGGAATGATGCCGCATCGGCTCGGATCCTGCCGAATCAACGGGAAAGGACGGGGGATAAGTCGAACGAAAGGTCTTTTCAAGACTGCGATCTTCTATTACAATATAATCACCAAATAAATCGAAGAACACAGGAGGGGATCACAATGAAGCGGGAACTGCTGCATGGGGAGGCGGATCTATCCGCCCAGGCCGGACGGGCCCTGACCTGCCGGTATCAACTGCTGGTCCGCACCTTGCCGGTGCCGCCGGACCTGGAGAGCTATGGTGTGGCTGTCTGCATCCCCCAGACCGGGGAGCGGGCGGAGCTTTGGGACCTGACCGTCAGCGCAGAGCGCATCCAGGCCCTGGCGGACCAACTGATGCGGGGCGGTGTCACGCCCTGCACCCTGCGGGAGGTGGTGGAGGATTGGCTCTGAAGGGACCCTTTTCCGCCCATCGGCATAAGCTGAACTGAACGAGTGCTGAGCATGGGAGGAGAGCGTATGACCGACTTGAACCACCGCGTCCAGTTCTTTTTGGGCGCGAACACCGCAGATGGATTTTTCTCTCTCTATGACACCTGGGTGGACCAGACCGCGGCCCAGGCCTTCTACGTCCTCAAGGGGGGCGCGGGCTGCGGGAAATCCACCCTCATGGGGCGGGTGGCCCGACGAATGGAGCGGGAAGGCTATGCCGTGGAGTACATCCGCTGCTCCGGGGACCCGGATTCCCTGGATGGCATCCGCATCCCCGGCAAGGGGACGGCTCTGGTGGACGGCACCGCGCCCCATAGCATGGACCCGACCTTCGTGGGGGCTACGGGCCACTATTTGGACCTGGGGGCGGGCTATGACCGGGCGGCCCTGTTCCCCCTGCGGGAGCAGCTCATCCGGGCAGCCCAGGCCTATCGCCGGTGCTATCCCCAGGCCTACCGCTGCCTCCGGGCGGCGGAGGAGAGCCGGCAGCAAGGGCGACAGCCGCTGCACACCCGGCAGACCCTGGCCAACGTGGAAGCCCTGGCGGCGGACCTCCTGGAAAAGGAGGGGAAGCGCCGGAGAGAGAGGACGCGTCCCCCCCGCCGCCGCTTTTTGAGCGGGGTGACCTGCCAGGGAGAGCTGCTGCTGGAGGAGACCCTGGGTGCTCTGTGCCCCCGGGGCTACCTGATCCAGGACCCCTGCGGCCTGGCGGGGCCGCTGCTGGACCGGCTGGAGGCCGGGTTCCTGGCCCGGGGCGAGGCGGTGATCGCCTGCCCGGATCCGCTGGACCCTTCGCGTCTGGCCCACCTGCTGCTGCCGGGGCTGGAGCTGGCCTTTGTGACCCGGCCTGTGACCCGGCCGGACTTTTCCACCCTGTCCACGGAAGCATTGGTGGAGCGGTCCGCCTGGCAGGCGGGGCAGGGCCTCCTCCGGGAGACGGAGCGGGGGGCGGAGAAGCTGCTGGCCGAGGGCGTGGCCCACCTGGCCCAGGCCAAGGAGGACCACGATGTCTTAGAGGCCTTGTACCACCCCCATGTGGATTTCTCTCTGGTGCAGGCCCTGGCGGAGCAGACCGCAGAGGAGATCCTGGCCCTGCCGGACCGCTGAGGAAAGGCTTGTCCTCCCTTTCTTCTCGTGCTACAATGGCACCATCACATTTGCGAGAGAGAGGGCGGTGCAATGCTTTCTTTATCTTACTGGGAGCTGGGCATCCTGGACTGGATCGCGGCCCATTGTCACAGCGCCTGGATGGATGTCCTCATGCCTGCCGTGACCCGGCTGGGAGACAGCGGGGTGCTCTGGATCTGCCTGGGCCTGGCCCTGCTCCTGCTGAGCCGGAACTCCCGGTCCACGGGCTTTCAGGTGCTGGTGGCCCTGCTGCTGAGCCTGCTCGTCTGTAACCTCTGCCTGAAGAACGCCGTGGGCCGCATCCGGCCCTGCGACCTGAGTGCGGCGGTGGACCTGCTCATCCCCAGGCCGGGAGATCCGTCCTTCCCGTCGGGCCACACGTCGGCCTCCTTCGCGGCGGCGGTGGTGTTGCTGCTGACCAAGTGGCGGGGCCGGTGGGTGACCCTGGCCCTGGCCATCCTGATCGCCTTTTCCCGGTTGTATCTGTATGTGCACTTCCCGACGGATGTGCTGGGCGGGGCCATCGTGGGGACCCTTTGCGGGGTGCTGGCGGTGGTCCTCTGGCGGAAGGGCCTTGCCCGGACGGCCTTCGGCCGACGGCTGGACAGCAGGAAGGCTTGAGACACCTATTAAAATAAGTATGGTAGCACGAAAAAAACGGGTATTCGAGGATCGAATACCCGTTTTGCTCGTTCAAAAGCCCGACTTCACAGAGGACCGATTACGCTCCCGCGCGCCCAGCCGGTGGGCGCGCCATGGACAGCGTATCGATCACGGAACCAAAACCGTGAGAGAAGCGGAACTTTCACGGCAGGGTGTCACCTACCTCGGTGGGATCCAGGGGCAGAGCCCCGGTGCTCTTTTTCCCCCTTTTCTCCGAAGAAAAGGGGGCCCTGCCGGAGGCACTGCACTCTCGTGTTGTTTTTCTGGTCACTTGCCCAAAGCGGAGTTTTTGCTGCAAGCGGCGATGACTGCGTCCATGAAGGCCGCAGGGACAGCCCGCAGGCCACGCCGCCATCGGCCATGGCATCTAAGGCCAGGTAGACGAAGGCGGGGCCGCAGCCTGCCACCGCTGCGCCCACATCCATGAGGGACTCCTGGAGGGGATACAGCGCACCGGCCTGGGCAAGAAGGGTGAGGAACTCCTCCCGCTGCTGGCTGCTGACCTCCTTGCTGGTCTCATAGAGGACCACGCCCTGGCCCACGGCCACGGGGGTGTTGGGCATGATGCGGATGACCGGGTAGGGGTGGCCTGCCATGGCCTGGATCTGGGCGATGGTCAGCCCGGCGGCCATGGACACCAGCACGGGGGCCTCCTGCCGGGCTTCTAAGACCGGGCGCACCTCGGCCAGGACCTCTCCCATCAGATGGGGCTTGACCCCTAAGAAGAGGTAGCGGCTGTTCCGGGCCACCTCTGCGTTGGACCCGGCCTGGAAGCCCAGGTCCCGGGCCAGTGCCTGGGCCTTTTCCAGGGTGCGGTTGGCGAGGATGCCGTCTTTGATCACCTGGCTCACAGCGCGGGCCACCGCGCCGCCCATGTTGCCGGTGCCGATGAGACCGAAGGTATAGTTCATGAAGATCCCTCCTATTTTATTAAGACTGCACGGGATATTTTCCGTGGCTGGATTCCTGGATCTGGTATTCTTATTGTAGCATAGCGCTCTGCGGGACAGCAAGGGGAGAAGGCCGGATGGCCCCATTTTTTTCTCGTCAGATTGAAACAAGGGGGCGGGGGAAAGGGGAGAGGTTTTGGTCCTCTGCCCAAGGTTTTTCGGAAAACGGGAAACGCCCTTGCATCGGTTGAAGAGGTGGGGTAAAATGGGAAAAACGAAGGGGAGGATACGCCATGGATCAGGACTTGCTGCAGGAGATCTCCTTGCTGGACCGCAGCCACACCGACTGCGCCAAATGGGACGGCCTGGACTTTACCTTTCACCAGGAGGGGCTGTTGCCGCTCTGGGTGGCTGACATGGATTTCAAGGCTCCTCCCTGCGTGCGGGATGCCCTCCACCAGGCGGTGGATCAGGGCATCTTTGGGTATTATCAGCTCCCGGACCGCTTCTATGCAAGCGTTCTGGCCTGGGAGAAGACCCGCCACGACAATATTCTGGAAAAGGACTGGATCCGCACCACCTCCGGCGTGGTGGCCGGGCTGTTTCATGTGGTGCAGGCCCTGACCCAGCCGGGGGATGCCATCATGGTCCAGACTCCGGTGTACTACCCCTTTTACCGCGTCATCAACCACACCGGCCGAAAAGGGGTCTACCAGCCTTTGGTGGAGGACCACGGCCGCTATACCGTGGACCTGGCCGACTTTGAGCGCCGCCTCACCGAGGAGCAGGTCAAGGTCTTCCTGCTCTGCTCCCCCCACAACCCCGTGGGCCGGGTCTGGACCCGGGCAGAGCTGAAGGGGATGCTGGACTGCTGTCGCAAGCACGGGGTGCAGGTGGTGGCAGACGAGATCCACCACGACCTCATCATGCCCGGTCATACCCACATCCCGGCGCTGCGCCTGTGGGAAGGGGAGAACAGGCCCATCACCTTCTTCTCCGCCAGCAAGACCTTCAACCTGGCCGGGATGAAGAACTCGGTGCTGGTCCTGCCGGAGCAGCACCAGCGGGAGGCCTTCGATGCCTTGGAAAAGTCCTTGGGCACGGGGGCCGGGAGCACCCTGGACTATCTGGCGGTCATGGCTGCCTTTGAGGGCGGTCTGCCCTGGCTGGAGACCGTGCTGGAGGAGATCTGGGGCAACTATCAGCTCATGAAGGAGGCCCTGGCCCCCATTGACGGCGTGACCGTCACCCCCCTGGAGGGGACCTATCTCATGTGGGTGGACCTGGGCGGCCGGGTGTCCCGCCAGGACCTGCACACCTTCGTGCAGGATCGGTGCGGCATCGCGCCGGACTACGGCCACTGGTTCTTCCCGGAGAACGAGGACTCCGACGACACCCACATCCGCCTGAACCTGGCGGCCCCCCGGCAGACCATCCGGCGGGCGGCTGACCAGCTCGTGAAAGCGTTGCAAAGCGTTTCGGCCCGGTCTGAAGCGTAACAATATTTTATGGAACCAATCTTTAGGGAAAGAAAGGAAACATTAGTATGGAAATTCTGCACACCGACAAAGCGCCCGCAGCCATCGGTCCCTATTCTCAGGCGATCGAAGTCAACGGCTTCATTTTCGCTTCCGGTCAGTTGGGTCTCATCCCCGACACGGGTGCCCTGGCCCACAGCATGGCCGCCCAGACCGTGCAGGCCCTGGAAAATGTGACCGCCGTTCTGAAGTCCGCTGGCCTGACGCTGAACAACGTGGTGAAGACGACCTGCTACCTGAAGAGCATGGAGGACTTCTCCCTGTTCAACGAGATCTATGCCCAGTATTTCAAGGACCACAAGCCTGCCCGCTCCTGCTTCGCAGTGGCGCAGCTACCCAAGGACGCACTGGTAGAGATCGAGATCATCGCCGCCCGGTGATGACACCATACCAAAGCTGAAAAAAGGACTGCCTCCGGGCAGTCCTTTTTTGCGCCCTGCGTCCGCCGGACGCTGTCTGCCGGTGGCGGAAAAGCTCCGCCTGCCTTGGTGGTTTTACACAGATTTGATGGGGGGGAGGCCCGGGGGTGTCCATCACAGATGGAAAAGTTTCTGCACGAGAGAAACAAAACAGTAAAAATACATTGCAAAAAAACGAAAAGTATAGTAAACTATATTCACCATGTTGGAGAAGAACATATGTCCGCTGCATATGGACGCTCCGACCAATCTAAGGAGGTAAAACTATGAAGAAGATCCTTGCACTTCTGCTGGCCGGCTGCATGGCATTCGCCCTGTGCGCCTGCGGCACACCTGCCGAGGGCGGCAGCGATGCCGGCAGCTCCGCTGCTGACGGCGATACCATCATCATCGTCGTGTTCGAGCCCCTGTCCGGCGACAACGGCGCAGGCGGCAAGCAGGAAGTCCTGGGCATGCAGTATGCCAACTCCGTCTGCCCCACCGTGGAGATCGACGGCAAGACCTACAACGTGAAGCTGGAGGTCGCCGATAACGAGTCCTCCAACGACAAGGCTGTTTCCGCAGCAAAGACCCTGATCTCCAAGGGCCCCTCCATCATCCTGGGCTCCTATGGCTCCGGCGTGTCCATCGCTGCTTCTGAGACCTTCGCACAGGGCGGCATCCCCGCTATGGGCGTCACCTGCACCAACCCCCAGGTCACCGAGGGCAACGACCACTACTTCCGTCTGGCCTTCCTGGATCCCTTCCAGGGCACCGTTCTGGCCAACTTCGCCAAGGCTGAGCTGGGCGCATCCAAGGTCTACTGCATCGGCCAGCTGGGCAACGACTACGACCAGGGTCTGCTGAACTACTTCCAGCAGGCAGCTGAGGCCGCCGGCGTGGAGTGCGTGGTGGAATCCTTCCCCGAGAACAACTCCGACTTCAACTCCTACCTGACCAACGCAAAGAACCAGGGCTGCGACGCTATCTTCGCTCCCGTCTCCATCAGCTATGCACAGCTGATCGTCCAGCAGGCAGCTGCTCAGGGTATCACCATGCCCATGCTGGCTTCCGACACCTGGGACTCCAACGTCATCCTGGGCACCGCGCAGGGCACCAACCTGGAGATCTACGTTTCCACCTTCTATGCTGAGGGCGGCGACCCCGACTTCGAGGCTGGCATCAAGGAGTGGATCAACGGTGACTCCACCAACCTGGCCAACAACGGCGGCAACGACATGCTGGCTGCTGTGACCGTCATGGGCTACGACGCATACTTCACCGCTCTGGAAGCCATCAAGGCTGCCGGTTCCGCTGATCCCGCCGACGTGATGGCTGCTCTGCCCAGCGTGAGCTGCACCGGTATCACCGGCCCCATCTCCTTCGACGACGTGGGCGATGCCGTCCGTGACAGTGCCTTCATCAAGACCGCAAATGTGAGCGACAACGTTTGGGACTTCGTGACCGTCCAGGGCGTTGAGTGATCCACCGCTGTAACATTTACGGCCCTTAACAGATCGACTTACTCTGTGGCGGGGGCAGCTTTGCCCCCGCCATGGTCATGCCTGTCTGTTCGACAAAATTTTCCAGGGACCGCAAGTCCTCCGGAACAGGGAACGTATGCATCCGTTCCACAGCTTGTCCGTGAAGCGGATTCATGCGTTCCGTATTTTTAAAGAGAGAAGGAGAAGAGACTGCAATGTCTGAATTCATTTCTGCCAATCTGCCGTATCTGCTCGCCGGTATTTCCGTCGGCGGCCAGTATGCGCTGATCGCCATTGGCTACACCATGGTGTACGGCATCCTTCGCCTGATCAACTTCGCCCACGGCGATGTGTTCATGGTGGCCGGCCTTATCATGGTCTATGCAACGGCATCCCTGCCGCTCTACGTTTCCGTTATCCTGGTGCTGGTGGGCACTGTCCTGCTGGGTGTGATCATTGAGCGCGTGGCCTATAAGCCTCTGCGTTCGGCTCCCCGTATGTCGGTCATGATCTCCGCCATCGGCGTGTCCTACCTGCTGCAGAACTGCGCCCTGTACTTCACCGGCGGTCTGCCCCAGATCTATCCCACCATTCCCTTCCTGTCCAAGAGCGTGACCATCGGCGGGGCGACCACGAAGATGGTCACCGTCATCACCCCCATCCTGACCCTCATCCTGATCTTCGCCCTGGTGGCCCTCATCCAGAAGACCAAGATCGGCATGGCCATGCGCGCCGTCTCCAAGGACTTTGAGACCAGTGAGCTCATGGGCATCAAGATCAACCGGGTCATCAGCATGACCTTCGCCATCGGCTGCTTCCTGGCCGCCATCGGTTCCCTGCTGTACTTCTCCAACTATCCCTCCGTCATCCCGACCTCCGGCTCCATGCCGGGTCTGAAGGCCTTCGTGGCGGCGGTGTTCGGCGG
>CAYNZG010000012.1:10459-16210 GCA_964401525.1 uncultured Ruminiclostridium sp. | reverse complement strand
GTCAAAGCCCAGCTCGGCCTCCAGTGCGGCGATGCTCTCCGGGGTAGCGTTGGTCCCCAGCATCCGGGTGGCCGGAGACCCCGGGATCACCTGAAAGGCAAGGAAGGCGAGGAGAGATACCATGAACAATGTAATAATGAGAGTAATCGTTTTGCGCAGAATGTATTTCATCATCCCGCCCTCCTTTCTCTTTCAGGCGATGGGGGTGTGTTCGATCAGTTCAAAGGTCCGGACGCTCAGGCCACATAGTGGACGGTGGACAGGTCCATCACATACAGGGGATAGAACTGGTAACCGGCCAGGTCGGACTTCATGAGCATGAAGTCCGCCAGGTCCTGGATGTAGACGTTGGCAGCGGTCTCCGTCAGCATGGCAGCCGCCTCCTTATACAGGGCGGTCTGCTCCTCCGGATCCGTGCAGGCAGCAGCCTCTGCAATGGCAGCGTCGTAGTCCGGGTTGTTGTAGTTGATCATGTTCTTGTCGTTGGTGCTCACCCAGCGGTTGAGCAGGGCACCGGCGCTCAGGGTGGAGGCATCGAAGCCCACCACGGTGGACTCAAAGTCCCGGCCGGCATAAACCTTGGTCAGCCAGGTCTCCCATTCCACAGGCTCCACGGTGGCCTTGATGCCCACCAGGGCCAGCTGCTCCATCAGGACCTCGCCCACGTTCATGTGGGGGGTGTAGTTGGAGGGAATGGTGATGGTCATGGAGAACCCGTCGGGGTACCCCGCCTCAGCCAGCAGGCTCTTGGCCTTCTCCAGGTCATAGCTGTAGTAGTCCAGCAGGCTCTCGTCAAAGTACTTGGCGAAAGAGGGATAGATGGAGGTGGCCAGCTTGGCACCGTGGCCGCTGGCGGTCAGCTCCATGATGTCGTCCACGTTCACCGCATAGCACAGGGCCTGACGGACCTTCTCGTTGTTGAAGGGCTCCACATCGTTGTTCAGATACAGTGCCTGCACCAGGTTCATGGTGCCCTCCAGGGTGTTGAAGGCGTTCTGGTCAACGGTGCTCACCTGGTCGATGGTCAGGTGACCGGCCATGTCCACGGAGCCTGCGTTCAGGGCAGACATCAGGGCGTTGGCATCCTCAAAGATCTTGAAGGTCACCTGGTCCAGGTAGGCAGCCTCGCCCCAGTAGTCCGCGAACTTCTCGACCACCAGGCTCTCCTGGACGGAACGGGAAACGAACTGGAAGGGGCCGGTGCCCACAGGGTCGCTCGCCTGGTCGGCATAATCGTTCGGCACGATGTAGACCTTGGCCACATAGCAGAGGAAATCGGTGTTGGGCTCAGAGAGGGTGACGACGATGTCATTGCCCTGGGCCTCGATATTCTGGACAGCAGAAAGCGCTACGACCAGATCCGATTCGTTGGATGTCGCAGCGCAGGTTTCAAAGGAATAAATGACATCTTCTGCGGTCATGGTGTCCCCATTGTGGAACAGCACGCCCTCCCGCAGGGGGAAGGTGTACGTCAGACCATCCTCCGACACGGTATAGTCAGAGGCGACGGCAGGGATAAACTCGCCGTCAGCGTTGGGCTTGACTAAGCCCTCGAAGATGTTAAATAAGACCTCTCTAGTTCCTGCCGCGGTCATCTGATACGGGTCAAGACTGTCTCCCAGGTCCTGAGAGATACCGACCACCAGCTCGCCGCCGGTGACGATCTCTCCGGAAGAGCTCGTTTCGTCGCTGCCAAATCCGCTTGCTTCTTCTTCGGGCTTCGTGTCTCCGCAGCCGCAGAGTACAGTAGCCAGAAGCAGGACCGACAGGAAAAGTGCGAAAATACGTTTCATGTTCTTCTCCTTCCACCGTGCCGCAGCACGGCGTTACAACAAAAATAGCTTCTCCCATTATTAAATTGTCGGTTGCAGTTTACCACCCTTTCCCGGGAAATACAAGCAAAACTTTTTCCCATTCGACATTTTTCACGGATCTGTAGTCCCCGACCCTCAAATTAGCTAAGGCTAACCTATTTTTGAATCTTTTTTTCGTGATTTTGTCACTTTACAAACTAAAGAAAGTGAGGATAATAGATATCAACAAGAGAAAAAAACACTTTCAAGGAGGTTTTGTACTATGGGAGTTTATGTTGTGACCGGCGGTTCCGGCGGCATCGGCGGAAAAACCGTAGAGATCCTGCGCAGCCAGGGCCACGAAGTGGTCAACGTAGATCTAAAGGACGGCGACATCTGCGCAGACCTGGCCAGCAAGGAAGGCCGGGACCATGTGATCCAGACCCTCACGGAGCGGTATCCCGACGGCATCGATGGCCTGTGCTGCAACGCTGGCATCAGCGGCGCATGCAGCAATCTGAAGCTCATCATCAGCCTGAACTACTTCGGCACGGTGAACCTGGCCCACGGCCTCTTCGACCTGCTGAAGAAGAAGCGGGGCAGCTGCGTAGTCATCTCCTCCAATACCATTTCTCAGGGCGCGGCCCGGCAGGACCTGGTGGATATGCTCAACTACAGCCAGACCAAGCCCATCAATGAGGCCCGCATCCTGAACATCGTGGACAAGTTCGACGGCAGCAGCCTCTCCGTGGGCAACAGCATCTATGTCACCACCAAGTACGCCCTGGCCCGCTGGGTCCGCCGGGTGTCCGCCTCCTGGGCAGCCAACGGCATCCGCATCAACGCCGTGGCCCCGGGCAATGTGTCCACCCCCATGACCGCTACCATGGGCGACAACGCCAAGGCTTCCCTGGCTGCTCTGCCCATCCCCATCAACTACGGCACCGACGAGCTGATGGTCCCCGAGGACATCGCCAACGTCATCGCCTTCCTGGTGTCCCCCCTGGCCCACGGGGTCAACGGCAACGTGATGTTCGTGGACGGCGGCACCGACGCGCTGCTCAATTCCGAAAAGGTTTACTGATTATAATAAGGAGGGAGACCCATGACTTTGATCCGACAATATATAAACGCCATGCTGGCCCAGGACCCGGTGGCCCTGAGCAAGATCTTCGCCCCCATGGCCATCTTCGTGGACCACTGCCCCAAGGACGCAGGTAAGCCCCTGTTCCACGCCTTCGGGCCGGAGGGGGTGGATATGTTCTTCCGGAACCAGTTCCTCTTCCGAAAGTTCGAGATCATGGACCCGGTGATCGTCAGCGACACCCAGGCCTACTACTACGCCGTCTACAACGGCTATCATATGCGGGCCATCGCCACCATCCAGGATTTCAGCGAGGACGGCGAGGTCCAACGCATGGTGGTCCGCCCGGCCTGAGCCGTGCGCCACAAATCTCCCCCGACCACAAGGTCCGGGGAGATTTTTTATGTGACAGAACTTGTTCTTTTCTTTCTTTTTTCGCCCCCTTTTGCAGGTGTCATTACAGCATCTTGCAGCACTGTCGAATCGCCGCTGTCATTTTTCAACAGCCCATCCCGGCACAGAAGATTTTCTCCTCGGCAACTTGCCCATGGGGCACAAAAGCTTTTTCCGACAAAGTTCTTTTTTTGTCTGATATGCCACTTGCTATTTTTGCGATTTTCAGACATAATAAGCCTCGTTCCGCGGGAGACCTCTCCCACCGGCTTGCAAGCTGAAATGAACCGCTTGCATCAATTCTTGATTAGTCCGCTTGCGGGTCTTGAAAACTTCCCCGCACCGCGACCTATATAAATCCTTCCATTATTACTCACCAAAAAAGCCTTCCGGAGATCCGGAAGGCTTTTTTGGGGTTTCCCCGCCCGGGAGATCTGACCTTGTGAAATAAAACAGGATTGGCTATAGTCTACAGGTCAGTTTTGTGCTATTTTAGTGACAACGGCAGGAGAGCCTGCCGGTCCCATACGCAAGGAGGATATAGTTACTATGAAGCGCGTTGTTTCCATCCAAGATATTTCCTGTCTGGGCAAATGCTCCCTGACAGTTGCTCTGCCCATCATCTCCGCCATGGGCGTTGAGACCTGCGTGGTCCCCACTGCGGTCCTGTCCACCCACACCGGCGGGTTCAAGGGCTTTACTTTCCACGACCTGACCCAGGAGGTCGCCCCCATCTCCGCCCACTGGAAGAAAGAAGGCATCTCCTTCGATGCCATCTACACCGGTTACCTGGGCTCCTTCGAGCAGATCGACCTGGTGAGCAAGTTCTTCGACGACTTCGGCGGCGACGGCACCCTGATCTATGTGGACCCCGCCATGGCTGACCACGGCGCGCTCTACACCGGCTTCACCCCTGAGTTCGCCAAGGAAATGGGCAAGCTCTGCGGCAAGGCCGATGTCATCGTCCCCAACCTCACCGAGGCCTCCTTCATGCTGGGCGTGGACTATGTGGGCGACGACTATGACGAAGCCTACATCAAGAAGATGCTCAAGGACCTGACCGGCCTGGGCTGCAAGACTGCCATCCTCACCGGCGTGAGCTTTGAGGAGGGCAAGATCGGTGCCATGTCCTACGACTCCGTCACCGACACCTATGCCAGCTACTTCAACGAGAAGCTGCCCATCCAGTATCACGGCACCGGCGACGTGTGGGCCTCTGCCTGCGTGGGCGCACTTATGAACGGCCAGGATCTGACCACCGCCCTGAAGACCGCCGTGGACTACACCCTGGAGTGCATGCGCGAGACCGCCAAGGACCCCGAAGCCCGCTGGTACGGCGTGAACTTCGAAGCCGCCATCCCCATGCTGGTCCACAGCCTGGGTCGATAAGACAAATTTCTTCCCTTCCGTTTCTTTTCACTCTCGCAAAAGCCCGGAGCCATACGGCTCTGGGCTTTTGCTGTTGGTCAGCGAAAACCCCCGCCCGAAACGCCTTCTGCGTTTCGGGCGGGGGTATGATCGTCCTCTTGCGTCCCGGCCCGCTCCTCAGGGGGCCAGCACAAATTTTTCAATGGCCACAGCCACGCCGTCCTCGTCGCAGGTGGCGGTGACCCAGTCTGCCTCCGCCTGGACGAAGGGCAGGGCGTTGCCCATGGCCACGCCGATGCCCGCCGCCTTCAGCAGGGGCAGGTCGCTGCCGCCGTCCCCTAAGGCCAGGGTCTGGGCCGGGTCGATGCCCAGGTGCTCCAGCAGGTGGAGGAAGCCCAGGCCCTTGTCGATGCCCCCGGCCAGGACCTCCAGGTCGTTGGGGAAGGGGTCGGCAAAGCTCACATCCGGCAGGGCGGACAGCCGCTGCCGCAGGGCGACCTTCTCCTCCGGGCTGTCGGTGAGGAAGAACAGCTCCTCCACCGGGCGGTCGTCCTCCCGGAGGAACTCCTCCAGGGAGCCGGGCAGCACCCGGCGGGTGCCCAGCACATATTCTAACATGGCGGGTTCCTCCCGGTGGCGGTCCATGAGGGTGTCCCAGTCCGCCTGGGTCAGATATCCCACGCCCTCCCGGAAGACCTCCCGGATCATGGGGATCTCCGCGCAGAGAGCCAGGATCTCCCGGCAGAGGGCCGGAGTCAGGTGCTTTTCCAGCAGGAAACGGTCCTCCTGCAGGTCCCGGATGGTGGCCCCGTTGGAGGTCACGGCATACCGCAGGCCAGGCAGGTCCAGCACCGCCTGGGGCAGGCCCTGGGCCGGGCGGCCGGTGACCGGCACGATGAGGACGCCCTGCTGCCGGGCCCGTTCCAGGGCGTCCAGGTTCCGCTGGGACACCTGCTTCCGGCTGTCCAGCAGGGTGCCGTCCAGATCGATGGCGATGAGTTTCACGTTCCGTTCCATAGCCCTTCCTCCTTTTTTCGGGCGCATCCGCCGTGTTTTTCTTCTTTCCCTCATTATAACAAAAGCAAGGGAAAAGGCAAGATGCTCCTTGACCCG
>CAYNZG010000012.1:0-10359 GCA_964401525.1 uncultured Ruminiclostridium sp. | reverse complement strand
TTCTTTCCCTCATTATAACAAAAGCAAGGGAAAAGGCAAGATGCTCCTTGACCCGTGCCGGGGACCGTGTTACACTGATTTTACAATAGATTTTCCTGAGAGGAAGGGATGAACATGAAAAAACGAGGCCTGAGTCTTCTCCTGACCCTGGTCCTGCTCCTGGGGCTGTGCTCCCCGGCAGGCGGGCTGGTCCCCACGGCGGCGGCAGCGTTTGCCAGCGGAGATCTGGAAGACATAGGAAACGGCGCTATCAGCTGGACCAGGGATGATGACCGCGTGCTCACCCTGACCGGGACCGGGTCCATCCCGGACGAACCCTCCCGGGCAGGTGTTTGCCCCTTCCACTCTGTGAGTGACCCGCTGAACAGCATGTACCGCATGCAAAAGATCATCATCGGGGAAGGGATCGTCCTCATCGGCGCACGGTTCTTCCACGATGCCCGGGACTGCACGGAGATCTCCCTGCCCAGCACCCTGGTGTCCATCGGCTCCTATGCCTTTGAAGATGCCCAAAGCCTGACCACCATCACGATCCCCCGGGGCGTGATCGGGATCGGTGTGGGGGCCTTTTCCGGCTGCTCCGAGCTGCGCGATGTCTATTACGAGGGGACCGAGGCGGAGTGGAATACGATCGCGATCGGGCCCTACAACAGCGGGCTGACCGCAGCCACCCTCCACTTTGCGTCCAGCGGGGAGCCTGAGGAGGTCACCCTCCCCACGCCCACGTTAAAAGCGGTCGAGAACAAGACCGACGGCATCTGCCTGACCTGGAACGCGGACTTCTACCTGCCCGGCATCGACGTGGACACCCTGGGCTACCAGGTCCTGCGCAAGACCGACGGGGGAAGCTGGAAGACCATCGCCACCCTGACGGACCTGAGCACCGGGGCCTACACGGACACCAACGTGGAGATGGGGAAGACCTACACCTACACCGTCCGTATCTTCGCCGGGGACCGCCTGGGCGACTATGACAGCACGGGTAAGACCATCACCCGGTTGGCAGAGGTAGATGCCAGCCGTATGATTTCAGACGGCACCTATAACCTGACATTCCGCACGGACAGCCAAGACTATGACATCTCCTATGGTTTTTACTATAGTGAGGGGTTCTTTACAAAGTCTGCGTACGAGTATAATCAGGATCTTGCCGTTATGACGCTGGGTTTGGTCATGTCTGGTTTTTCTGCCCGCCCCAGTGATGAAGATTATTTGGTCGCTGGAAACGTTGGCAGAGAGCGGAACATTGCCCGCGCTCACGAGACCTTGGGCTTTGGCGGCGGAGCGTATTATAACTACGATGTGCCACTTGATGCATACGCTGATAAGGTGGCCTTCTCCCTGGCGTATAAGAATGTATCGAAGAATGGACAAACCTATACCTTGATTCCCGTGATCGTTCGTGGCGGCGGCTATGGCGCTGAGTGGTCCAGTAACTTCAAGGTAGGGACAGGTTCCAGACACGAAGGATTTTATACAGCAGCCAAGGAAGTCGTCGATACCACACTTGCCTACGTGGATGACTTGAAGGAAAAGGGACTGGTTGAGGGCGACGTTAAGCTTTGGATCGGCGGCTACAGCCGCGGCGCTGCAGTGGCCAACCTGGCTGCGGCGTCCCTGGTGGACAGCGGAGACTTCAAGCAGAAAGATATTTTTGCCTATACCTTTGCTACCCCGACCAATACAACGTCGGCGTCGAAAAACTACGACAACATATTTAATCTGGTAAATAGCTGCGATTTGGTTCCCTGTGTGCCCCTCGCGGATTGGGGATACACTCGTTACGGCGAGACGCTGTATCTCCCTGGCACAAAGGTTACGGAAGAAGCTGCTGCGTTGAGCAGTCTCTATGCCGCCATTACCGGCACTGGCTATGATTTCAGCGGAAGCCAGTCTTTTGATGGTGTGAAGGATTTAACTGCGGCTGCAGGTCAATTGATCAAAACGACTTCTGAATACGTTGGCAGCGGTTATCAGCAGCTGTTTAAGGATTACATGGCCATTTCTAACATGATCCCCGAAGGACATCTCCCCGATGCCTTAGCAAAATACTATGGGATCAGTGTAACAGATGCGGGCAAGCTGATGGTAAAGGCGGCCAACAATCTGGAGGGATTGGGCGTCAACGACGATATTTATGCGGCGGCTCTGCCCCTGTTCTCTGTGCTTCATGCGCAAGATACCAATGTGGCCGAAAACCTTGCCAACACCCTGGATGGCAATGCCCTGCGCACCCTTGCGCTGCTGACCTCCGGTATCGCGGCAGGCGTCGGTGCCGATTTCAGCGGCGTGGGTATGAACCATTATCCCGAAGTGTATTTGGCGCTCTTAAAGTATTACGGCGACAGCGACCTAAGTTCCAACCCGAAAGTCATTCAATTCGGGCTGTTCCTGGATGTAAAAGCGAATGATTGGTTCTATGACGCCATCCATTACGTCCAGATGAAGGGCCTCATGTCCGGCACCTCCGCCACCGCCTTCACCCCCAACGGCACCATGAGCCGGGCCATGCTGGCCACGGTGCTCTACCGGATGGAGGGCCAGCCCGAGGTGAGCTACTCCGAGACCATCCACATCGGGGAAGGGGTGGATCCTGATCCCTACATCG
Organism: uncultured Ruminiclostridium sp.; assembly: GCA_964401525.1. GTDB lineage: Bacteria > Bacillota > Clostridia > Oscillospirales > Oscillospiraceae > Evtepia. The sequence goes on along the minus strand of CAYNZG010000012.1, from coordinate 7,751 downwards.
GGGACTTCACCGACGTGAAACCCGATATGTGGTACTCCGATGCCATCATGTGGGCCAACCAGCAGGGCATCGTCTCCGGCTACGACGAGGATACCTTCGGCACCAACGATCCCGTCACCCGGGAGCAACTGGTGACCATGCTCTTCCGCTACGCCAAGACCAAGACCAACTCCTTTATCTACCAGGACTACAACAACTACAAGGACGCGAACCGGGTGAGCCCTTGGGCCAGCAAGGCCATGAGGTGGGCCATGGGCCACGACATCATCAGCGGCACCAGCCGCACCACCCTGTCCCCCCAGAACACCGCCACCCGCGCCCAGTGCGCCACCATCCTGATGCGGTTTGTAGAGCAATGACCAAGGATAAGGCCGTCTGCCGAAACGCAGACGGCCTTTTTCTGTTCTCTCCCCTTGACAGTCTCAGTCTAATATGTTAGTCTGTTTTTATTCCAGACTAATCACTTCGACTGGAGGTATATTCCATGAAAAAAGATCCCTCGCTTTCCCTGGCTGACCACCGCCTGCTGGACCTGGTGTGGCAGAGTGAACCCATCCCCTCTCCCCAGCTCTGCAAGCTGGCCGAGGCCAAGTTAGGCTGGAAGCGCACCACCACCTACACCGTCATCAAGCGGCTGTGCGACAAGGGCTGCCTGCAAAACGAGGCCACCATCGTCACCTCCCGCATCGACCGGGAGACCGTGCAGCAGGCCGACGGCAAGGAGGTCCTGCAGCGGTCCTTCGGCGGCTCCCTGCCCAACTTCCTGGCTGCCTTTTTCAAGGCCGGGTCGGTCTCCGACCAGGAGGCCGCCGAGATCGAACAGCTGCTGGAGGAGTATAAGCACCACCGCTGAAAGGAGGTCCCCATGTATCCCTTCCTGCAAACCCTGCTGACCATGACGGCCACGGCCTCCGTGGCGGCTTTGGTGGTCATGGTCCTGCGGCTGCCCCTGAAAAAGGCTCCCCGCTGGATCACCTGCGCCCTGTGGCTGGTGGTCCTCCTGCGGATGGTCTGCCCCGTGACCTTCCAGGCTCCCGTGAGCCTCATCCCGGACCCCGTCACCCAGGGGACCTACGCCACCGCCCTCCTCCCCACCGAGACGGAGACGGTCCCCGTCCAGACCCAGACCACCAGCACTGAAGCTGTGGTAGCTGCCCCCGCTCAAACCGCCCCGACCGTGCAGCCCGCAACGGTGGTTTTCCTCCTGTGGGCCGTGGGGGCCGGAGGCATGGCCCTCTGGGCTGTGGTGTCTTACCTGCGGCTCCGCCATCGGGTAGCCGACGCAGTTTTGCTCTTCGACAGTATTTATGAGACCGACCGGGTGGACACATCCCGGACCCCGTCGCCCAGGGGACCTACACCACCGCCCTCCTCCCCACCGAGACGGAGACGGTCCCCGTCCAGACCCAGACCACCAGCACTGAAGCTGTGGTAGCTGCCCCCGCTCAAACCGCCCCGACCGTGCAGCCCGCAACGGTGGTTTTCCTCCTGTGGGCCGTGGGGGCCGGAGGCATGGCCCTCTGGGCTGTGGTGTCTTACCTGCGGCTCCGCCATCGGGTAGCCGACGCAGTTTTGCTCTTCGACAGTATTTATGAGACCGACCGGGTGGACACCCCCTTCGTCTGCGGCTTTTTCCGCCCACGCATCTACCTACCCGCCGGGCTGGACCCGACAGACCGGGCCTATGTGCTCCTCCACGAACAGGCCCACCTTCGGCGGCGGGATCACCTGACCAAACCCTTAGGGTGGCTGGCCCTGTGTCTGCACTGGTTCAACCCTGTTCTGTGGGCGGCTTACCGCCTCTACTGCCGGGATGTGGAGACCGCCTGTGACCAGGCAGTGGTGAAGCACTTCGACCGGACCGACACAGCGGGCTACGCCGCCGCCCTCCTCCACCTGGGCCGCAGGACCACGCTCCCTCAGGCCGTCCCTCTGGCCTTCGGCGAGGAGAGCGCCAAGGGCCGCATCCGGGGCGTGCTCAGCTACAAAAAGCCCGCCTTCTGGGTGGCCCTGGCCGCCGTCATCGTCTGCCTCCTCACCGGCGTTCTCCTCCTGGCGGACCCCAGCGACGGCAGCAGCGGCACGGTCCAGTTGGAGGGCATCGCCCTCAACGACGGGTATGTGGTCAACCGGGGCGCGGCCTTAGACTGCCCGGAGGACCTGCGGCAGGACCTGGCCGCCCTGCTGGTCAAGCACGGCCACAGGGACTATACCGCCCTGGACCGTCTGCCCAGCTTCCCCGATGATACCGTCTGCCTCTCCGCCCAGGGAGCCGCGACCGTTTTCTACTTTGACCCTGCCACCCTGACCCTCACCCGGTGCAACCGGGACACCTATTCCACCCCCATCAAGCAGGCCGCAGCCGCCGCCTCTCTGGCCGAGGACCCGGACTATCTGGCCTGGAAAGAGGCCCTGGCGGAATACCAGCGGCACGCCCGGGCGGACCAACTGTACGCCCTGAAAAATCCCTACATCGGCGACCACATCGCCGACGGGAAGATCCTGGGGGCCGCCAACGCCTGGATGGGCGGGAACGGCACCACGGAGCTGCAGACCACCACGGAGCCCTACGGCATCACCCTCCACCTGACCGGCACCCATCCCTTCGCCCAGGATCAAGCCCGGGCCGAGGCCCACCTGAAAGAGGTGGCCGTGCTCTTCCTGGCCCTGGTGGACAACGCCGGGACCTTCTCCGTCACCTGGGAGAGCCCCACCGTCACCGACGGCTTCACCATAGAGGCCGACCCGGCCCACAAAGGTCTCACCCAGGAGGCGTTCCGTGCCCTCTATGACCAGGTCTGCACCGGACCCATCCCCAGCTTCTCCCAGACCTACACCGTCACGGAGGTCCTGTACCTCAGCCCGGAGGTGAGCCGCTTCTCCGCCGACACCCTCTTCGGCACCTTCACCATCGCGGACCAGAGCTTCCAGGCAGAGTTGGGCAGCGTCCTCTCCTCCGCCTGGCCGGAGACCCTGGCTTATGAGATCCCCGGCTACCGGAACAGCACCGACCGCGCCCCCATCGTTGCCCCGGACGGGACCGTCTTTGACCTGAGCCGTTATGAGACCGCCGATGTGGTCACGGTCTGCGACAGCATCGGCCAGGACACCGGCTATCGGGTCTACCGCCTGGACGGCGAGACCTGGGTGGGCCTCTGGACCGACCAGCAGCTCACCTACCTGCTCCAGTTGACCCCCAGCACCTGAACACAAAAAATGCTCCCCACAGAGCGCGGATCCATGGGTCCGGCTCTGTGGGGAGCGTTTCTGTTCGGGGGACCGTCTCGTCCGCCCGTTATGCTCAATAGTTGTCTGCCTTGATCTCGAAATAGGCCTGGGGATAGCCGCAGACGGGGCACTCGGCGGGAGCCTCGTCGCCATACTCCAGATGGCCGCAGTTGCGGCAGTACCACACCTTCACGGCAGGCTTCTTGAAGACCTCCTGGGCCTCCAGGTTCTCCAGCAGCTTCAGGTAGCGCTCATAGTGAGACTTCTCGATCTCACCCACGAAGTGGAACATATCGGCGATGCGGTGGAAGCCCTCTTCCCGGGCCTCTTCTGCCATGCGCTTGTACATGTCGGTCCATTCGTCGTGCTCGCCCTCGGCGGCAGCCATCAGGTTCTCGGCGGTGGTGCCGATGCCGGCCAGCTCCTTGAACCACAGCTTGGCGTGCTCCTTCTCGTTGCCGGCGGTCTCCTCAAAGAAAGCGGCGATCTGCTCGTAGCCCTCCTTGCGGGCCACCTCTGCATAGTAGGTATACTTGTTTCTTGCCTGGCTCTCCCCTGCGAATGCCTCCCACAGGTTGGCCTCGGTCTTGCTGCCCTTCAGTTCCATATTCGTTCTCCTTTCCGTTTGCTATTTCAATGTGGGCTGTGCCCTTGTGTTCTGCCTGTATTCTACCCCAAAAATGCCGTTCCATACCGTGACTTACGCACAGTTCGGAGAAAAAACGAAATATTTTCCTCTGGTGAAATCCCCCCGGCCGCGCATACTAAGACCGCGGCTTTTGCCGACAACACAATGAACTTCGGAGGGAATGTATGCTTCGAACCATCATGACCGCCGCGCTCCTTCTGGCCCTGCCCCTCACCGCCACCGGGTGCGGCAGCGACAAAAACGCCTCCTCTGCCACCCACAGCGGGCGGGAGGAGACGCACCAGACCGACAGGACCTACCGGGCCGACAGCCAGGGCCGGGTCAACGGCTCCGGCGACAAGCAGGACCGGTCCGACCTGGGGGAAGACCTGAAAAAAGCCGGAGAGGACCTGACCCGGGATGCCAAGAAGGCCGCCAAGGACGCAGGCGACGCAGCAGAGGGCGTGTTGAACGGGGTGACCGACGACCCCAACAAAAACAGCAGCCTCAACGCCGGGAACAGCGCCGATCCTCCCGTGGAGGAAAAATAACCGCGTTCCACCGGACCGACCACGGTCCCCCATGGGCTGCCGCAGGATCAAGCCATTCTGCGGCAGCTCTTTGGTTCGTACATAGCGCGTGGCCCCCGTCAATGGGAGAGGCCCAGCAAACCGATGGCCGCCAGGACCAGCGCCAGGGGCAGCAGCAGCGCCAGGCCGCCGGCAAACAGGACACAGACGACCAGGGCTGGGAGCGCCAGCAGGAACAGGACAAAGGCCGTGACCTTTGCCAGCCCCCACGCGATCTTGAACGCAAGGCCCAAAAACTTGACCACCAACACCAGAAAGGCGATCACGACCAGGATATCGAACATAGCTTTTCCTCCTTCTGTCATGCGAAGGACTTATTTGATCTCTTGCTCCACGTCATCAAAAAATTCGCTGTTGAAAAACTGGCGGATGCTGATGTCCAGTCCATCGCAGAGCTTCTTAATGGAAACAACGCCGGGATTCTTGCTCTTCTCGTTCAGGATGCTGTAGACCGTGGAGGGCGACACCCCCGAACTATTTGCTAACGCATTGATCGCGATATTCCGTTCCTCGCACAGTTGGAGAATGCGCTGTGTCACAGCTTCTTTGATCGTCATTGCCCCATGGCCCTCCTAATTTATTGTTATAAACTAAGAGTACCAAATTTGCGATGAGCCGCATGGGATATATCGCGATTTTGCTTGTGTTTCGGTCAAAATTTGTCAAAATCCTCCGCATCGCTTCCGCGACAGCCACGATTTTGAAATGTCATAGATCCAGACGTTTCAAAATATTGAAATGTCATTGATTTTGTGCTAAAGTTTTATTGAAAAGTTGTGTTGGGAGGTCCGTAAAATGCTATACAGGAAAATCGCTTCCGTCATCGAACAGCATTTGCGCTCTGATTCAAAAAAGATCCTGCTGATCGATGGTGCCAGACAGATCGGCAAGACCTACATTATTCGCCATGTGGGAAAGAAATGCTTTGAGAATTTCATTGAACTCAACATGGTCGAGGACTCCCTGGGCGATAAGCTATTTGAAACGACCAGAACGGTCGATGATTTCTATCTGCAGGTCAGCATGCTGGCCGGTGACCGCATGAAGCAGAAGGAGAACACCCTGATCTTCCTGGACGAGATCCAGGCCTATCCCCACCTGCTGACATTACTGAAGTTTTTGCAGCAGGATGACCGCTTCACCTATATCGCAAGCGGCTCTCTGTTGGGTGTCACGCTGGCGCAGACCTCCTCCATTCCCATGGGCAGCATCAAAAAAATCCGAATGTATCCGTTGGATCTCGAAGAATTCCTGTACGCCAATGGAATGAACGAATGGACCATTGCCGCCCTTCGCAAAAAATTCGAGCAAAAGGAAAGCCTTGAGGAAGCATTGCACGCAAAAATGATGGATCTCTTCAAAAAGTATCTGTTGATCGGGGGCCTTCCGGACGCAGTGAATCGTTATCTGGAAGAGAGGAACATCGTCTCCGTTCGCGAGGTCCAGAGCGAAATTCACGAGTACTATAAGGCCGACGCATCAAAATACAGCCAGGAGCGAAAGCTCCACATCCGGCGGATCTATGATCTGATCCCGTCCAACATGGAAAACAAGAAGAAACGCGTCGTTGCCCAGAGCATCGAAAACAAACGCGGAAAAACCTTTGCGGATTATCATGATGAATTCGAGTATCTGATCAGCGCGGGCATTGCGCTGAATGTTCAGGCGATCTCCAATCCCACCTTCCCGCTCATCGAATCCACCGGGAAGAACCTGCTGAAGCTGTATATGAACGATGTGGGCATTCTCACAGGGATCCTGTACGGAACGAATATTCGGGCCATCCTGAACGATGAGCGCAGCATCAATCTTGGCTCCGTGTACGAGACCGTGGTAGCAAGCGAGCTGATCGCCCATGGCTACAACCTCTTTTACTACGATAACCGCAGTAAGGGTGAGGTAGATTACCTCATCGATGATTACGAAAGCCTCTCTACTGTGCCGATCGAGGTCAAGTCCGGCAAGGATTATACCGTCCATAGTGCACTAAATACCTTTGTCCGCAATGAGGAATATCATATTCGGAAGGCTTATGTGCTGTCCAACGAGCGGCAGGTAACGACCAACGGAAAGATCACCTATCTTCCGATTTACTATGTGATGTTTTTTGAAAACAAGCCCGGAGACGGAACGATCCTATAAATCAATCGGCTGTAAAATCAACCGTTGCGGAAATTACATGGTCTTCTACCGGGCAAATGGGAACGATATCTACGTGGACCGTGTGCTGTACGGCCGTAGCGATTATTTGCGCACTCTGTTTGCAGACACCCAAGACACAACGATTTTCTGATAGCAAAAAGTCCTGAAATCGTAAGATTTCAGGACTTTTGGTGGAGATAAGCGGGATCGAACCGCTGACCTCTTGAATGCCATTGATGGCCGCGGTTGCGTCCATCAGGAGCAAGCGCTCCAACAGGTAAAACCATTGAAATACAAGGATTTTTTGATGCTCGTTCTTTTTGTACACTTTACTTTTTTGCGTCATGTACGCTTGATTTTTGAAATAGATCGTTTTTTTTCGGGGCTGTGTTTACAGCCCCATTTCTTTTACTCTGCGATAGAATGTATTCGGTTTCAATCCCAATTCGTTCATAGCTGCGGTTGCGGTTATCTCTCCGTCACGCCACCGATTGCAAAGCGTTCTGAATTGAGCTTCATCGACTTCAAGGGGCTTACGGCCTTTATATTTGCCCTCGCTTTTGGCAATCTCTATGCCCTCGCGCTGCCGCTCCAAAATGTTCTCCCGCTCCAATTCCGCCAATGCACCGAACACCGTCAGCATAAAGCGGCCTTGCGCAGTAGTGGTGTCGATGCTCTCTTTCAAGCTGACAAACTCAACGCCCTTTTCCGTCAGTTCTGACACGATGGAAAGCAAATCGCGCGTGTTCCTTGCGATACGGGAAATGCTCTCAACGATAACCATGTCCCCAGCCCGAACAAAAGCCATCATTTCCTTGAACGCCGTCCGGTCTGTATTCTTGCCGCTGGCCTTGTCCACAAACAGCTTTTCGGCCTTTTGTTCCTCCATCATTTTGAGTTGCCGCGCCTCGTTCTGTTCAATGGTGGAACACCGTACATATCCGACCCGCATTGTGTCACGCCCTTTCGTTTTATCTGTCATAATCTTACCACAAAAGCGAAAATGTGTCAATAGGATATCAAAATATTTTGAAATATTTCAAAATGCAGAGAGTAACTTGTGTGACACAAAAATCAAGACTGTTTCAGTATGTCATTGGGGTATACCCTAATGAAACAGGTCGATAACAAAAGAAAAAGGAGCGGAGCACGCGCCCCGCTCC
>CAYNZG010000011.1:14649-16439 GCA_964401525.1 uncultured Ruminiclostridium sp. | reverse complement strand
GGCAGTCGTCGCCGATCTCGGCGGTCTCGCCGATGACGATGCCCATGCCGTGGTCGATGACGAAGCGGCGGCCGATCTTCGCGCCGGGGTGGATCTCGATGCCCGTCCAGAACCGGCTCCACTGGGAGATGGCGCGGGCGAGAAATTTCAGGTTGTGCTGGTAGCATCGGTGGGCGATGCGGTGGTAGAGGGTGGCGTGCACGCCGGGGTACAGGAGGAGGACCTCCAGCTTGCTCCGGGCCGCCGGGTCACGGGCCTGGTAGGCCCCAAGGGTCTCGATCAGATGGGACAAGATCCGGTCACCTCACAAATTTGGATTCTTGGGTCTGTGCATATTTGCGGGCAAAAGAAAAAGTCCCCTCTCACCCGCTGGGGTAAAGAGGCGACTGTTATATCGCGGTTCCACTCTTTTTTATCACTCAAAAGGCCGGTAACGGTGCCAAGCCGGAGGGCATCTGCATCCCCCTCGCTCCCGGGCGCACTTTCCCAGGTCTCCGCGCAGGGCGGCTTGCAGTCGGTGGCCGCCCCTCTCTGTCCGTTTCTGACCCGGTACTCTTCCCGTTCAACACGAGATACAATTGTCTACAGTAACAGTATATTATCACGCCCCGGCAGGGGTGTCAAGGGATATCCTGCCCAAACCCGAAGGGCTTCGACCACCTTGGACAGTTCCTCTATCCCCTTGCCTCTCCCTCTGGGAGAGGCAAGGGCGTGGGTGGACACACCGGGGTTTCTCATCCCCCCAGGAGGAAGTCCAGCACGTTCCAGCCGTCGGAGCTTTGGGCGCGGTACAGCTCGGTGAAGCCGCAGCGGCGGCAGCTCACCGTGGTGAAGCGCTTGTTCTGCACGTCGAAAATTTTGGCCAGGTTCCCGCCGGTGGCCTGGAACTGGTCGTGGTCGTAGTATTCATAGCCGCACTTGGGGCAGCGGTACTGCATTTGGTCCATGGTCTGCACTCCTTTCCCGGTGGGTGGGTGTGGTCTTTGTCTTATCATACCGCATCCCCGGCCCCAGCGCAAGGGGAAAGAAGCGGCCAGCACCGGTCTTGTGGCCGGTGCTGGCCGGGGCGATGAGTAGAGCGGGACTTTTTCATCTACGTGGACAGATTTAGTCCTCATGCGTACAGCGCTCTTGCCCGCACGCCAGGCGGAGAAGCTGGACCTCCTGATAGTTGGCAAAATACTCCGTGCTGTTCATAAGCGTGAGACAGTCGATAACGGGGAGTCCTTCTTCCAGGTCTCCAAACCCAAGGGCAAGGAGAATGAGGTCGGTGTCCCCCTCCCAGTTCTCCAAAGCCTCCTGGGTCAGGCTCCCGTAGACAACGCCAGAGGGCCGGGGGCTCTCCAGTACCGCCGCCTGATCATCCCAGGAAGCACTCCACATCAGCTTTTCTCCTAACGTGAAGGCCACCTGCACAGAATAGATTCCCGTTTTCTCCACGGCTACCAACGGGAGCTGCCAAGCCCGTTCTCCACCCTGCCAGCTCTCCACATACAGCATCCTGCGCTGTGCGTCGTCGGCATATTGGAACCGGCACATACACACCTGCCCGGTAGAAACCTGCTCTGTCGGCAAAATAGAAACAGGCTGTGGTTCACTGTCCTGCGCAAATAGCAGCGCAACACCTAAAATAACTAAGAGAAATACCACAAGCCATATCTTCTGTTTCCATACCACTTTTAGAATAGTCATGGCTGTATGAATGTGTCAGAGTATGCCACTGTATACAAGCCATATGTAAGTCCATTGCTCAAAACCACAGGATGCTTTGTACTAACCTCGTACTCATT
>CAYNZG010000011.1:0-14549 GCA_964401525.1 uncultured Ruminiclostridium sp. | reverse complement strand
TAAGCCAGTATTCCTCAGTTATACTATTCATGGATTCTTGGTCTACTGCCCCCGCAGGGATCGCCAGCGAGCAGGCCAAGATGAGGGCCAGGGTCAAGGTGGCAAATTTCTTTTTCATGTGTTTTCTCCTTCCATTTTGTCGGTGGGCTGATCTCGTCCATCGCTCTTTGTCTGCCCTCACCTCTCGTTCCTTGCGCGAAAGACCTTGTGAGCCAGGTTTTCGGATGGGCTTCCCTCGCTGCGGAAATCCCAGCAGCGGTCTTGTGGCCGGTGCTGGCCGGGGCGTGGGTAGAGCGGGGTCATTGACTCAGGGGTATCCAGTTGCGGTGACCGTTAGCTGTGTACATCCTCCCTGTCAACCAGAGAAATGGTCCCCGTGATCTCTCCGGTCTCTGGATCCAGGGTGAACTCTGCGGCAAAAGACAGCATAGCGATCGTGTCGTTGTCTTTGTTCAGTTTCACATTCTGCTCGATCAGATAGCCGCCGTCCTCTTGCTGGGAGATCATAGGCTCTTCCGCCGGTACAAACATATGGTGGGACGTTCCTTTGGCAGAGGCGAAGCCATCCGTCTGGACCTCCTGGATGACATACTTCCCTGTGTCGGGGTCCTGCGCCTCCTGGAAAGTCGTGTCACAGTCAACGGTAAAGTCCGTCAGGTCCAAATTGATCTCTACGGCGGGCGCAATGGAGACCACGCCGTCGTCCCCGGGTTTCTGGGACACGGGCGACTGCGCGCCGCAGCCAGTCAGAGCCAGCGCCAGCAGAAACGCGATGAGTATCCGGAAAACCGTTCTTCTGTTCATCGCTCTTTCCTCCTATTCTCAGGTCCAGGAAGAACCAGACATGGTAACGGAGCCCGTAGATGTATTCAGGGTAAATTTCGCCTGTATCGTAACCGTTGTCATGGCCTCGTTATTCTTACTGATTTCCACCTGTCTTTGCACCGTTTTCACCGTGCTGCTCACAGTACCGAGGACACTGCCTGTTTTCAAGACGCAAGAATATCCCGAAGAAACTTTAGTATATTCTATATTCGTGATACTCACAGCCCCTAAGGCGTAGGGGCCGGTCCCGGTAACCTTAGCTGTACCATTGATCGTAAACAGGAAATAATTTTTATCCAGGTTTTTAGCTGTATTCACTGTCAAGCTCTTTGTCCCCATTCCACCTGCACTGGGATTGGAGTAAGGTGCAACGTCGGAAGGATTCGTCAATGCTTCGACCACATCACAAAATTCCTCCATTTCGTTTGCAAACTCTTCGTCCGTGTAGGCTTCACTCATGTCTTCTCGATCACAGACAGTGATTTCAATGCCTCGTTCTTCGCTCACCTGGCTGGCAATATCCAGGTAGCTCTGATACTGTTCCTCAGAGACTACAGGTGTTTCCGTTCCTACGGCCCCCGCAGGGATCGCCAGCGAGCAAGCCAGGATAAGGGCCAGGGTCAAGGTGGCAAATTTCTTTTTCATGATTTTCTCCTTCCATTTTGTCGGTGGGCTGATCTCGTCCATCGCTTTTTGTCTGCTCTCACCTCCCGTTCCTTGCGAGAAAGACCTTGTGAGCCGGTTTTGCGGATGGGCTTCCCTCGCTGCGTTGTGCTCTGGAAGTCCCAGCAGCGGTCTCTCTCGTTTCGCAACTTTTGTCGCAACTTTTTCATCTATTGCTCACACCCGCGTAGTATCATGAGTTTAGTTGTATGTCAATAGATATTATTTATATTTTTAGAGTATCACCTCCTTTCCCCTGCCGTAACGCTCTTACGAGCAGGTCCCTGTGACAGACCTCGTGGCCTGCTTCACACCGCCGATGGTCGCGTCGGCAGTCAGCTTATAGGTCTTGCCCTTTTCCACAGTGGCCGTTTTGCTCAGCTTGACGTTTCGCGTTCCGCTGGCCGTCCAAGTCTTTACGCAAGTGCTTCCCTGATACAGTTTCGCTGTGACAGAGATCGAATCGCTTGCCGCTCCTCCAGTGACGAGCACCGTGCAAGTCGCCGTTGTCCCATTAAATGTGAGTACCGGCGTAACCGTTGCTGCCCGCGCAGATGCTGCCTGGGCAGTGATCCCCAGGGCAAACACCAGGACCAGGGTCAGAGCCAATACCTTTTTCCGCATAAAAAACACCTCCCTTCTTTCGTCTCTATACTTAGTAACGAAAAAGGGAGGCGTTTTTGGACACCTGATTTGAAATTTTTTAAAAAATTTTTATTTTTCTTTCTGGACCACGCTTTCTGCCAGGTCGATCAAGTCGTCCTCGCCCATTAGCGCGGTCACATCGAGCAATGTGCCAGTCACAGGGTCCGTCCAAACGACCGTGTTATTCGCGTCCTCTGCATCAGACAGATAGAGGTCCGCCAACACGCCGTTTACAGACACCTGCTTTTTCTCAGCATCCGTATCAATGACATATGTCTCGCTTGTGGTAGTTTCTGTGTTGTGCTGATAGGTGAAGAAAATATATGCCCCGTCATCGTTGCAATAAATCTCTTGTACAAGCCCATCCAGATCCGTGGTATCTTCCAGCCAACAGCCTTTCGGAACTTCCAAATGGTAGCGTACATCCCCGGAGGAGTCGGGCAAGTCACCCGTATAGAAATACCGCTGCGCATTCTCGACCTGCTGGCTGAGCCAGCCGGTGATGGATCCCAGCGCTTCGGCGTTCACCGCGAAGAACGCCCCACCGCAGAACAGGAAGGCAAGGAAGAAGCAGGCCACCCGTTTCAGGCCATGGTAGCCCCCTTGGTGTTTGCTCTTTCGGATGAGCTTTTCCATATTACGCTCAAATTCCGGCGAAAAGTCGTGCTGGCAGTCCTCTGGCTCCGGGAGGCCGTCGAGCATGGCGCGGCTGACCGCCTGAGCGGCGGCCTGTAAGCGCTCCTCCGAGATCACAGGGCACCCACCTCCCTGCACAGTTCTTCCAACTTCTTCTTGGCCCGCTGCTCCAACTTGTAGGCTGCGGCCACGGACATATCCATCATTTTCGCCACCTCTTTCACTGTGTAACCGTGGGCATGGCGCAGCAGAAGAAACTCGCGGTATCGGGCAGGCAGCTTTGCCATGCACCGGGCCAGGTCGTCGCTCCCGTCATACTCCACGGTAAGTCCCGCCAACTCCTCTATCAACTCCCCGGCGGGGTGCTTTTGCTTCCTGCGATAGAGGTCGATGGCTTTGCTCTCAGTAATAGTAACGATGTAAGCCCTGGTTTTTGGACGCTCCACCGCAGAAATTTTTTGCATATTTTTTGCGATGGTCAAAAATGCTTCCTGCACAGCGTCCTCTGCGTCCTGGTCGTTCCCCAGGATCTTGTAAGCCACATGGTACATGAGGCAGCGGTACTTGTGGTAGAGTCGTTCAAATTTCGACCGATCCCGGGGATCGTCGATCAGTTGCAGATAAATCAGCATAGCGTTCTCTTCGGGCCGGATCCATTACATATCTCCGTTGAAAATGACCTGCCGGTTCTTGACGAAATACTCGATGCCGGAGTACACGGTGGTCACCAGGATGACCGCCACGCACACCTTGTCCAGGGTGATGCCGGGCGCAGCCAGCATGAGGATGATGCAGACCATGGTGGAGGCGGTCTTCACCTTGCCGGACTTTCCGGCGGCGATGACCAGGCCCTGCTCCACGGCCACCAGCCGCAGGCCGGTGACGGCGAACTCCCGGGCCAGAACGATGAAGAAGGCCCAGCCGGGCATCCAGCCCACCTCCACGAACCAGGCCATGGCGGACATGACCAGGAGCTTGTCCGCCAGAGGATCCATGAACTTGCCGAAGTCCGTGACCTGGTGATAGTGCCGGGCCACATAGCCGTCCACGAAGTCGGTGATGCTGGCCAGGATGAAGACGGCCAGGGCGGGCAGGGTCATGCCGAAGTACAGCAGGACGATGAACACCGGGATCAGGACCACCCGGATCATGGTGAGCTTATTGGCTGTGTTCATGGCTCATTCCTCCTCGTTGTCGATGACGCCGATGAGCTCGCCGTCATAGGTGCTGGTGATCTTCACCCGGTAGAAGCCGCCGGGGACCACGCCGCCCTCCTCGCCCTCGAAGTGGACGATGCCGTCGATGCCGGGGGAGTCATACTCGCTGCGGCCGAAGAACAGCTCCGTGTCGTCGTCGTAGCCCTCGCACAGGACCGTGAGGGTCCGGCCCACCATGCTCTCGCAGAACTCGTCCACGATGCGCATCTGCAGGTCCGTGATGAGCTCCACCCGGCGGCGCTTCACGTCTTCGTCCACCTGGTCGGGGAAGGACGCAGCGGGGCTGCCCGGCTCGGGAGAGTAGGGGAAGACCCCCGCCCGCTCGATCTTTTCTTCCAGCAGGAACTCGCACAGCTCCTCGAAGTCCTCGTCGGTCTCTCCGGGGAACCCGGCGATGAGGCTGGTCCGCAGGACCAGGCCGGGGATGTTCGCCCGGAGCTTGTGGAAGAGGGCGCGGATCTCCGCCCCGGTACCCCGGCGGTGCATGGCCTTGAGCACCCGGTCGCTGATGTGCTGGATGGGCAGGTCGATGTATTTCACGATCTTGGGTTCGTTGGCGATGACCTCGATAAGCTCATCGGTGATCTCGTCGGGATAGAGGTAGTGCAGGCGGACCCACTCGATGCCCTCGATGGCGCACAGCTTGGGCAGCAGATCGGCTAGGGCCCGCTTGCCATAGAGGTCCAGGCCGTAGCGGGTGATGTCCTGGGCCACCACGATGAGCTCCTTCATCCCGGCCTCGGCCAGGTTTCTGGCCTCCTCCAGGATCTTCTCCTCCGGGCGGCTGCGGAACTTGCCCCGGATGTAGGGGATGACGCAGTAGGCGCAGCGGTTGTCGCAGCCCTCGGCGATGCGTAGCCAGGCCCAGTAGTCGGAGGTGCAGACCACCCGGTCCACCTCAGGCACGGGGGCATCGATGTCCCCGAAGAGGGAGGCCTTTTCCCCGGCCTCGAGCTGGGCCAGCACCTGGCCGATGTCCTCATAGCCGCCCACGCCGATGAAGGCGTCCACGTCGGGGCAGGAGGCTTCCAGCTCCTCCCGCTTCCACTGTGCCATGCAGCCGGTGACGATGATCTTCTGCAGCTGACCGGCCTGCTTCTTCTCCACCAGCTTCTCGATCTCGCCCATGGCCTCGTCCCGGGCCTCCTGGAGGAAGCCGCAGGTGTTCACCACCACGGCGTCGCAGTCCTCGGCCCCCAGGGCCACCTCGTGCCCGGCCTCATAGGTCTGCCAGATCATCTGCTCGCAGTTGACCTGGTTCTTGGCGCAGCCAAGAGAAATAAATCCAACCTTCATTGGGAGTTCCTCCTCATCATCTCTGTTCTTTCGTTTCCTGCCAGGTCCGGCAAAAACGCTCGATCCCCGAAGACACCTGGCTCCAGGAAAAGCCCCGGCGCACCAGTGCGTCGGCTGCTCGCTTCACCTGTTTCCGGTCCTCGGGGTCCTTGAGCTTGCCCGCCAAAAAGCGGTCGATCCGGGCATCGGGCTCCTCCAGCTCCGCCAGGGCCTCCTCCCAGTAGGCCCGGGGGACCCGGCGGCGGTAGAGCTCGTCCTTGATCTTATACGCGCCGTAGCCCCTGGCCTGGCAGTGCCGGGCCAAGGCTTTGGCGTATTCCTCGTCGTCAATGAGACCGATGGACTGGGTCCAGGCGGTCACTTCCTCCGCCTGTTCCTGGGTGCCCCCCCAGGTCAGCAGCTTCTCTGTCAGCATCCCGGCAGAGAGCATCCGCTTGGTGAGCAGGTCCACCGCCCGTTTTTTCAGGGCCTCGGTCTCTTGGGGTCCCTTAGTCTTCATCGTCAAAGTCGTCGGCGCTCACGTCGATGCCACGGGGCGCAGACGGCGCAGCCTTGGGCTGGGCCTCGTGGACCACCACAGCCTCCTGGGGAGCCCGTCCCGCCGCGCGGGCGGCGGCCTGGGCCTGGCTGCTCAGGAGCTTGAAGGAGTTCTGACGGATCTCCTCCTCCACCCGGTCGCAGATCTCCGGGTTGTCTTTCAGGAACTGCTTGGCTGCGTCCCGGCCCTGGCCAATGCGCTCCTCGCCCATGGAGAACCAGGAGCCGCTCTTCTGGATGATGTCCAGCTTCACGGCCAGGTCCACCATCTCGCCGTACTTGGAGATGCCCTCGCCGTACATGATGTCGAACTCGGCCTCCCGGAAGGGGGGCGCGACCTTGTTCTTCACCACCTTGGCCCGGGTGCGGTTGCCGATGACCTCGCCCCCGGCCTTGATGGCCTCGATCCGCCGCACGTCGATGCGGACGGAGGAATAGAACTTCAGAGCGCGGCCGCCGGTGGTGACCTCGGGGTTGCCGTACATCACGCCGACCTTTTCACGGAGCTGGTTGATGAAGATGACCACGCAGTTGGTCTTGGAAATGGAGCCGGCCAGCTTCCGCAGGGCCTGGCTCATCAGGCGGGCCAGCAGACCCACATGGGCATCGCCCATGTCGCCCTCGATCTCCGCCCGGGGGACCAGCGCCGCCACGGAGTCCACCACGATCACGTCCAGCGCGCCGGAGCGCACCAGAGCCTCGCAGATCTCCAGGCCCTGCTCGCCGGTGTCCGGCTGGGCGATGAGCATGTTTTCGATGTCCACCCCCAAGGCCCGGGCATAGGTGGGGTCCAGGGCGTGCTCGGCATCGATGAAGGCCACCTCGCCGCCTCTCTTCTGGGCCTCCGCCGCGATGTGCAGGGCCAGGGTGGTCTTACCGGAGGATTCCGGGCCGTAGATCTCGATGATGCGGCCACGGGGGACACCGCCGATGCCCAGAGCCAGGTCCAGGGCCAGGGAGCCGGTGGGGATGCCCTCCACCATGACCCGGCTGTTGTCGCCCAGGCGCATGATGGAGCCCTTTCCGTAGGCCTTCTCGATCTGGGCCATGGCGGTCTCCAGCGCTTTCTTCTTATCCGAAGCGGGTGCTGCGGACTCGACCATTTTCTTCTTGTCTGCCATTATCCTTCCTCCTCCTCTTTCTTTTCGTGGAGCAATTCAGGGATCTCGCGTTCCTTGGGTCGGCGGCCTTCCACCACCCGGTCGATGCCGCCGGTGTCCCGGGTGATGCGGATGCTCTCGAACCCGGCCCGCACCAGCATCATGGCCACCTTCTCCGACTGGCCGATGCCCACCTCATAGATCAGGTGGCCGCCGGGCTTCAGGGCGGGGATCCACTGCTTGGTGATGGCCCGGTAGAAGTCCAGGCCGTCGTCGCCGCCGTCCAGGGCCATCAGCGGCTCATAGTCCTTCACGGAGCTGTCCAGCCCGGGGATATCCCCGCTGGGGATGTAGGGCGGGTTGCTCACCAGCATGTCGAACTGGCCCAGGGCGTGGTTGGGCGGCTGCAGCGCGTCCCCCCGCATATGGACCACCCGGCTGGTGAGGTTGTTCCGGCGGATGTTCTTCTTGCACAGGTCCAGGGCCCCGTCCGACAGGTCCATGAGGACCACCCGGGCGTTCTTCAGCCGGTCGGCCACGGTGATGCCCACGCAGCCCGTCCCGGCGCACAGGTCCAGCACCCGCAGGTTGCCGGTCTCCTTCTTCAGCCGGTCCACCGCGATGTTGGCCAGCATCTCCGTGTCGATCCGGGGGATAAGGCCGTTGGCATTGACCGTGAAGTCCAGGCCGCAGAAGCTCCACTCCCCGATGATGTAGGCGATCGGCTCCCCCGCCTCCCGGCGGACGGTCATGGCCTCGGCCCGCTCGGCGATCTCGTCGGTGGTGTAGAGGTTCATGTCCTGGAGGAGCTTCTCCCGGGTCTTCCCGGCGGCCGCGCAGAGGATCTCCTTGGCTTCCAGCCGGTAGGCTTCGATCCCGGCGGCGGCCAGCCGCTTGTTGATGATAAGGTTCAATTCCTGATAGGTGATCGCCATGATGTGCACCCCAATCGCAAATTTCTGAAAGCAGATCTGGTCATTGCCTGCGCGGACTTCTGCCGTGCAAACAATGCCTCTCAAACGTGTTTACCACTGGTCGTCGCCCTGGTGGGCAGGCAGGACCCGGGTCAAGGCCTCGATGGCCACCTCCAGCATGGAGTCGTCCGGCTCGAAGGTGGTGAAGTTCTGCATCCACAGGCCAGGGGCCGACAGGAAATGGGTCACCGGGTTGTCGTGGCGGCCGATGAAGCGGTTCAGCTCATAGGTCACCGACACCACGATGGGCAGCAGCACCAGGTGGAGCAGGATGCGCACCAGCGGGTTGGTGGCCACGTCCCGGATGCCGGGCAGCGCGAAGACCACGCAGGAGGCCAGCACGGCGATGACGATGACCACAAAGAGAAAGCTGGTGCCGCAGCGGGGATGGTGCCGGGGCATGGACCTGGCGTTCTCCACGGTCAGCTCCAGCCCCCGCTCGTAGCAGAAGATGGTCTTGTGCTCCGCCCCGTGATACTGGAAGGTCCGTCGGATGTCTTTCAGCCGGGAGCAAAGGACCAGGTAGATGAAGAAGATGACCAGCTTCACCACACCCTCCAGCAGGTTCCGCAGCCACATGGGTGCGGCGGGGAAAAAGTACAGCAGGGCGCTGGTGGCCAGGGTGGGCAGGATGATGAACAGCAGGATGGAAAAGCCGATGCCCGCCGCCACAGCCACGCCGATGATCCACTTCATCAGCGCCTCGGAGCCGAACTTGTTCTCCAGCCACTTCTCAAAGCGGGAGGGTTCCTCCTCCTCTTCCTCCGGGTAAAACTCCGCGGACCACATGAGGGCCTTGACCCCGTTGACCAGGGAGCCGAGGAAGTTGAACACGCCGCGGATGAAGGGCACGCCTAAGATGGGGTGCTTGTCCTTGATGAGCTTCAGCTCCTCCTCCCGGACCTCCAGGCCGCCCTCCTGGTTGCGGACCACGATGGCCTGCTTCTGGGGGCCGCGCATGAGGATGCCCTCGATGAGGGCCTGCCCGCCGATGGTGGTGCGGAAGGCATTGTCAGGCTGCTTGCTGCTGCAAGCCGAATTATTTTTCATAGTATCTCCTAAGAATCATGCAGGGTCGTTCCGTCCTGCACGACTGCGGTGCAGGACCATGGTATCAAATCAAAGGGAAAAATGCAAGATTTTTCTCGAACTTATGTTCCAGTAGGCAATCGGATCTCCACAACGCATCCTCCCTGCTCGTCGTCGGCGTTGCGGATGTTCAGCTCGCCGTTGTGGCGGGTGACGATCTCCTCGCAGACAGCCAGGCCAATGCCGCTGCCGCGGGCCGTGGAGCTGCCCTTATAGAACTTGTACTTCACGTTGGGAAGCTCCTCCGGCGGGATGCCGGGGCCATAGTCCCGGATGGTGATGACCACATCCCCCGCCATGGGGTAGATCTCGGTGTCGATGCGCTTGCCGGAGCCGCCGTGCTTGGCGGCGTTGTCCAGGAGGTTGCAGAAGACCTGGCGCAGACGGTCCGGGTCCCCGGGGATGGGGTCGAACTCCTCCTCACAGTCGTGGTGGTATACGGCAATGCCCTCCGCCGCCAGGAACTCGTGGTAGGTGTACACCGCGTCCTCCAGCTCGGCCTTGATGTCGATGGGCTCGATGGCCAGGGTGAAGCGGCCGTCCTCGATGCGGGAGAACTCCAGCAGCTCCTCCACCATGCCGGAGAGCCGTCGGGCCTCGCTGGCGATGATGCCCATGCCCTTGCGGATATCCTGCTCGTCCCGGGCCTCGCCGTTCATGATGGTCTCCGCCCAGCCGGTGATGGCCGTCAGCGGGGTGCGCAGCTCGTGGGACACCGAGGAGATGAACTCCGACTTCATGCTCTCGGCGTTCTTGATACGCTGGGACATATCGTTGATGGCATCGGTCAGGTCACCGATCTCGTCATCGAAGGTCTTTTCCACTTGGATGCCGTAGCTTCCTCCGGCGATGCGCTGGGCGATGCCGGTGATGTTTTTCACCGGCTCCTCGATGGACCGGACGAAGGAGATGTTGGACAGATAGACCAGCACCAGGACCACCAGGCAGGCTGCGATGGCCGCCAGGGTCAGCACAGCCACCTGCCGGTCCACCAGGCGCATGGAGGTCACATAGCGCATGATGCCCACCATGGTCCCATCGTAGATGAGGGGGGCCGACACCGCCGTGATCCGCTCCCCGGTCTGGGAGAAGGTCCCCGTCCAGGAGGCGATCTTCTGGGTCTCCTGGAGGATCTGGATGTCCTGGGTCTCCGGCATGGTGCCGGAGAGAGTCAGGCCGTTGGAGGAGTAGAGCACCTTCCCGCTGGGGGAGAGAAATTGCAGCTCGATCCTGGTGCCGTCCTCAAAGGAGGTCACATACTCCTGGGCCTCTGTCAGCAGGTCGCCGGTGTCGCTGCTGGCCGCATAGCTGCCAAAATAGCCGGAGGCCGTCCGGGCCTTGCTCTCCAGGTCGGAGAGGATGCTGTTGTCGTAGTAGTTCTTCATCACCAGGGAGAAGGTCACCACTAAGATGGCCAGGATCATGACCAGGATGCTGATGCTGTTGATGAGCCACCGGCGGCGGATGCCGCGGACTCTGAACACAGAAATGGATCTCATCTCAGAATTCCCACTTGTAGCCGTAGCCCCAGATGGTGGTGATGTAGATGGGGCTGGTGGGCTCATCCTCGATCTTCACCCGCAGGCGGCGGATGTTCACATCCACGATCTTCAGCTCGCCCAGATAGTTCTCCCCCCAAACGGACTTGAGGATCTCCTCCCGGGAGAGGGCCTTGCCGGGGTTTTCCATAAACATCCGCATGATGGCGTACTCCACCTGGGTGAGCTTGATCCGCTGGCCGTTCTTTTCCAGGGTGCGCTTCCGGGTGTTCAGCACGAAGGGAGCCTGCTGGATCTCGCCCTCGTCCATCATCTCCCCGCCGATGCGGCGGTAGAGGGCATCGATGCGGGCGGTCAGCTCCATGGGAGAAAAGGGCTTGGTCACATAGTCGTCGGCCCCGGTCATAAAGCCGGTGACCTTATCCATCTCCTGGGTGCGGGCAGAGAGCATGATGATGCCGATCTTGGAATTCCCGGCGCGGATGCGGCGGCAGACCTCAAAGCCGTCCATGTCCGGCAGCATGATGTCCAGAATGGCCACCCGCACGTCGGGGTTCAGGCGAAGCTGCTCCAGGGCCTCCTCGCCGGTGCCTGCCTCGATGGTCTCATACCCTGCTCGGTTGAGGTTCAGGACCACAAAGCTGCGTATGTTGGTCTCATCCTCCAGAACCAGAATTTTTTTCATTGTTCTGCTCCTTTCCTCGGGACGGCACAGCGTCCCGCGTGTTCTCTCTCAGTTCGGGTCTTTCTCCGCTGCCAGGCGGCGCTGTAGTGAAAGCGGTCCGCCAGGCTCTCCGCGTCCAGACCGCAGTCCCAGTCGGACAGGAATTCCCCGGTGTAGATGGTGGTGCTGCCCGCCCAGAGAACGTGCCGCTGGTCCTGCTGGGCCAGGGTCTCCCGGTCCGCTCCCACCAGGGAGCAGATGGTCAGGAAGGGCTCTGCGTGGGTCCCCTCCTCGTTCTCCTCGTCCGGCTCGGTCTCCAGCCCCGTGGCAAAGGTCACGCTGCGCACCCCGGTGGTGGGGCTCTCCTGGCGGCACATGGAGAAGTCTCCGGTCCAATCCAGGGGCAGCTCCAGATACCAGCCGTCAACGCCGTGGTAGGTGGTCATCACCTGGGTCGTCTGCCCGGCCGGGTCATAGGTCATCCAGTCCATCCACCAGAAAGTGTCGGCGGTGCTGTCGCCATAGGAGGGGATCTCCCGGGCCACGGGCACATCGGTGCAGCCGTCCCCGTTCATATCCATGGGCGAGACCCCCGCATAATACTGGAACACGTTGGGGCTTCGGTGGGTGTCCTCCTGAATGGACACGTTTTGCAGTTCCCGGTCCACCACGCAGAACACATCCGTCACCAGCACATCTTTCCCAGAGTAAGAGGTCACGAACAGGCCGGGGACCTTCCCCTCTAACTGGCCGATGCACCAGGTGGAAATATCTGTGACCCCGGAAGAGAGGGGCGCGGAGGCGTGCATCTCCATCATCCCGTCCTGGCCATCGTAATACTCGATGGTCCAGCGGGGCGAGGTGCCGTTCTCCACCTGGGCCAAGGCCAGCTCCATGCGGCCGTCCTGGTCCAGGTCCCCTGCCAGATACCGCTCGCAGCTGGTGCGGAGGACCTCCAGGGGCTGGCCGCCCACCACGGAGTAGCCCACCAGGGTGCGGACGGAGGGTCCCACCTGCCAGCTCACCAGAATGTCCGTGTCGCCGGTGCCGCAGAGGTTCAGATAGTCGATGGATTCGATGTCGCTGCCCACCCCTTCGATGCGGGTGTAGGCCTGATAGGTCTCGTGCTCATCCTGCTTGAAGATGACGATCTGCAGCGGAGTCTCGGAGGTATCATCCCGGAAGAAGGCCACCGCCTCCTGGATGCCATCGTTGTCCATGTCCACCAGTTGGATGGTCTGGCGGTTCTCCCCGCTGACGGGGACGATATATTCTCGGCTGCCCTTTTCCTCGTTGATCTTGGCCTGCAGGTTCACATAGGCCTCCGACGATTTGGGCAGGGCATACATTTCATCCGCGCTGCCAAACACGCAGCCGGTCAGACCCAGCAGGCCGACCACAAGGGCCATCAGCCCCAGGATCTTCCGTCGTTTCACGGGCCCGTGCCTCCTTTCCTGTGGGTCCGGCTGGGCCGGACCGCAGTCATACCATAATATCATATCATAACACATTCTACCGGACTTGCCTACGCCTTAATTTAAATTTTGTAGGGGAAAAACCCTTGCCAACCCTGGGAAGCTGTTGTATAATGAGAAAAATCTCACACGGGCCGGTGTGATGAAATTGGTAGACGTAGCGGACTCAAAATCCGCCGCTGGCAACAGCGTACCGGTTCGAGTCCGGTCACCGGCACCACGTCGGAACAAGCAGCTCGCTTGTTCCGGCTTTTTTATTTGGATGCAGGCAAAAAAGATTCCCTTTTCTTCATCACTATGGTAGAATATTGGTCGAATTTCCGTGAAACGGAGGATATCCTAATGAAAAAACTGACTTCGCTCCTGCTGGCCTTCGTGATGCTCCTGGGGCTGGCTCCCGCCACCCTGGCCGCCCAGGTCTCCGACCAGCAGGTCATCCAGGCCGCCCTGGATTTTCTGTACGTCTACGAGGGCAATTACGGCTCCATCAACAAGAACGACAACGGTGCTCTGTCCGTGGGGAAGATCCAGTGGCACGGGGCCAACGCCCTGGCTCTGGTCCGGGATGTGGTAGCCCGCAACCCCGGCCAGGCCAAGGAGATCTTAGGCGAGGACCTCTACAACGAGGTCATGGACTCCGCCACCTCCTGGACCGCCCGCATCCTGGAGGATGCAGAGGCTTCCGCCCTCTCCGCCCTGCTGACCACCGCCGAGGGCAAGGCCGCCCAGGATGCCGAGGGCGTGGCCTACATGACCGGCTACATCAAGTCCGCCAAGAACCTGGGCATCACGGACCCCGTGGTCCTGGTGTACTTCTGCGACCTGCACAACCAGGGCGGGCTGGGCATGGCCCGCCGGGTGGCCACCGCCGCCGCGGAGACCGTCGGCTCCTTTGCCGCCATCACCTTAGATGACCTCTACCAGGCCGCTCTGGCCGATGCCGTGGCGGGCAAGTACCCCGTCCGCCGGGGCCAGACCTATGATTACTGCAAGTCCCTGGGCTGGTCCTCCAACGTGTCCAGCTCCCAGACCGTCCGCTTCCCCAAGGTCAACACCTACTGGCAGGGGCAGTTCACCGACGTGCCCGCCGGCCAGTGGTACACCGGCACCGTGGCCTCCGCCGTGGAGTTCGGCCTCATGAACGGCCAGGGCAACCTGCTCTTCAACCCCTCCGGCAGCGTGACCATCGCCGAAGCCATCACCATGGCCGCCCGCATCCACTCCATCTACACCAACGGCTCCGGGGACTTCGAGCAGGAGCCGGGCGCCAAGTGGTACCAGGTCTACCTGGACTACGCCTACCAGAGCGGCATCCTCACCGCGTCCTACTACAAGGACATCGTGAACCAGCCCGCCAGCCGGGCCCAGTTCGCGGAGATCTTCTCCAAGGCCCTGCCCGACCGGGCCCTGGCCGCCAAGAACTCCGTGGCGGACAACGCCATCCCCGATGTGCCCTCCAGCGTGTCCTACGCCTCCGCCGTGTACAAGCTCTACCGGGCGGGCATCCTCACCGGCGATGAGAACCACCGCTTCCAGCCCCAGTCCAACATCACCCGGGCCGAGGTCTCTGCCGTGGCCGCCCGCATGGCGGACAGCAGCAGCCGGGCAAGCGTCACCCTCCCCTAAAAACTGCGCCTCCCCTGTCGGCTTTGCTTTGACAAGGGAGGCGTTTTGCAGTACCATGAAAAAAAGAATTGTGAAAGAGGCGTATCCCCATGCATGACGAACTGACCCAAGTGGACATCAACAAGATGAAGGAGGAGCTGGAGCATCGGCGGCTGGTCCTCCGCCCCCAGCTCATCGACGAGGTCAAGGTCGCCCGCTCCTTTGGCGACCTCAGCGAGAACTTTGAATATAAGGCCGCCAAGCGGGAGAAAAACCGCAACGACAGCCGCATCCGCTACCTGGAAAACATGATCAAGACCGCCC
>CAYNZG010000010.1:0-16557 GCA_964401525.1 uncultured Ruminiclostridium sp. | reverse complement strand
GCAAGGGGCCGTCGGCCAACTCCATCCGGCTGGACCTGCCGAAATTCACCCTCATCGGGGCTACCACCCGGGCCGGGCAGCTCTCGGCCCCTCTGCGGGACCGCTTCGGCGTGATGCTCCGGCTAGAGCTCTACAGCCCGGAGGAACTGGCCCAGATCGTCACCCGCAGCTCGGGCATCCTCCGGGTGCCCATCGAGCCGGAGGGGGCGGAGGAGATCGCCCGGCGATCCCGCGGGACCCCCCGTCTGGCCAACCGCCTTCTGCGGCGGGTGCGGGACTTTGCCCAGGTCCGGGCCGGGGGCGTCATCACCCGGAACGTGGCCGACCAGGCCCTGGTGGCTCTGGAGGTGGACCGGCTGGGCCTGGACGAGGTGGACCGGCGGATGCTCCGCAGCATCATCCTCCACTACGGCGGCGGCCCGGTGGGTCTGGAGACCCTGGCGGCCACCGTGGGGGAAGAGGCCGTTACCCTGGAAGATGTCTACGAGCCCTACCTGATGCAGATGGGGTTCCTCACCCGCACGCCCCGGGGCCGGTGCGTGACGGCCATGGCCTATGAGCATTTGGGCCTGGATCATTACGGGCAAGAACAGCTCCATCTCTGAAAACAGGGCGGAAAGGGCCGGGAAGTTCGTGAAATAGCGCACAAAAATGATGCGATTTCTTTTACAATTTCCTATTATTTGTATAATTTCCTTGACTTCTCTTCTTTCGTCCACTATAATAAGGTTGAGTAAAATCATCATGGAATCATTATCAACCACCAGTATGACAGACGAAGGCTTATGTGCGCTGGCCGCCCAGGGCGACCGCGTAGCAGAGGAAACCCTTGTTCTGCGCTATACCCGGCTGGTCCGGGTGTGCGCCCGCCCCTTTTTTCTGGCAGGCGGCGACAGCGAGGATCTCATCCAGGAGGGGCTCATGGGCCTGCTCTCGGCCATCCGTGCGTTTCAGCCGGACCGGGGCGCCCAGTTCGCCACCTATGCCGGGTTGTGCATCCGGCGGCGTATCCTCTCGGCGGTCAAGCAGGCCGCCGGTGGAAAGCACGCCCCGCTGAACGATCGCGTTTCCTTAGAACCATCCCTCTTTTTGGCTGACCAGGACATGGCTCCCTTGGGCACGGCATATCAAAAGCAGGGAAACCCCGAAGATATGGTCATCCGCCAGGAGAGCCTGCTGGCTCTGGAGGAAGCCATCCGAACGCAGCTGACCGACCTGGAGAATCAGGTCCTGGCCTGCTATCTGGAGGGTATGTCCTACGCAGAGATTGCTGAAGAGGTACAACGGTCCATCAAAGCGGTGGACAACGCCGTGCAGCGCATTCGGCGCAAGGTCGCGCGGCATCTATCCTGCGGCGAATACAGCGAAAGCTGATCGCATATTTTATCCAGCCCAAAGAAACCGGGTTACAATGTCAAAGAGAGGGTTAACAGCATGTACGAAGACAAGACTTTAGTGTGCAAAGAATGCGGCAACGAGTTCGTGTTCTCTGCAGGTGAGCAGGAATTTTATGCAGAGAGAGGCTTCCAGAACGAGCCTCAGCGCTGCAAGGCTTGCCGTGATGCCCGCAAGGCTGCTTCCCGCGGCCCCCGTGAGTACTTCACCGCAACTTGCGCATCTTGCGGCGGCGAGGCAAAGGTTCCCTTCGAGCCCAAGTCTGACCGTCCCGTCTACTGCAGCGAGTGCTTCGCTCGCATGAGAGAAGCTTAATTTCCAAGAAATTACGCCAAACCGAGGAGCGGCGTCAGAGGGATCTGACGCCGTTCTTTTTTGCCCTTCAGGGAAATTTTCTTGCCGTCCGGGGAAAATACCGGTATACTGTCTGCAAGCAGGGCCGACGAGGTCGGCCCGAGAAAAGGAGGGAGGACCATGGGTCTTCTGGAAAAGGTATGGAAACCGAAGAAAAAGACGACGGGCCTCTGTTCGGCGGTGATCGTCGCCGGAGGCAAGGCCACCCGCATGGAAGGGGTGGATAAGATCCTGGCCCCCCTGGGGGGAGAGACGGTGATCCTTCACGCGCTGCGGCCCTTCCAGGACTCCGAATTAGTGGGAGAGATCGTCATCGTGGCCCGGGAGGACCTGATGGTCCCCATTGGGGACCTGTGCCGCCGGAAGGGCATCGAAAAGGTCCGCCGGGTGGTGAAGGGCGGTGACAGCCGGGCGGAGTCCGTCTTGGCGGGGCTGCGGGCGGCAGACCCCCAGGCGGCGCTGCTGGCCATCCACGACGGCGCACGGCCCTTTGTCACGCGGGAGATCGTGGAGGACACCATCCGCGCAGCCCGGCAGTGCTCTGCCGCCGCTCCGGCCATCCCGGTGAAGGACACCATCAAGCGGGCCAGGGACGGCGTAGTCACGGAGACCCCGGACCGGGCGGAGCTGTTCGCGGTCCAGACCCCCCAGATCTTTGACGCGGACCTCATCCGCACCGCCGTGGGCAAGGCCGTCCAGGAGGGGGCGGCCATCACCGACGACTGCTCGGCGGTGGAACGGCTGGGCTTCCCGGTCCGGCTGACCCAGGGCAGCGAGGAGAACATCAAGATCACCACCCCCCGGGACCTCATCCACGGGGCGGCCATTCTGGCGGAAAGAGAGGACAGATAAATGCGCATCGGACATGGATATGACGTACATCGGCTGGTCTCCGGTCGAAAGCTGATCTTGGGCGGGGTGGAGATCCCCCACCCGCTGGGCCTGCTGGGCCATTCGGATGCGGACGTGGTGGCCCACGCCCTGATGGACGCGCTCTTAGGGGCGGCGGCACTGGGGGACATCGGCCAGCATTTCCCGGACAATGACCCCGCCTATGCGGGCAGCGACAGCCTGGTCCTGCTGGGGCGGGTCATGGCGCTCCTGGCCCAGGAGGGCTGGCGAGTGGAAAACGTGGACGTGACCATCCTGGCCCAGAAGCCGAAGCTCATGCCCCACATCCCCCAGATGCGGCAGAACTTTTCCCGGGTCATGGGCATCCCGGTGACTGCCGTCAGCGTGAAGGCCACCACCGAGGAGAAGCTGGGCTTCACTGGCGCGGAGCAGGGCATCGCCGCCCACGCTGTGGCCCTGATCGAAGCCCTGGACCGCTGAAGAAGACATTGTGTTTCACGGAACATCCTTCCGCACATAGAATGGTGCGGGAGGATGTTTTTCTTTAGTTTAAGACCTCCCAACGGAGGTTCATCACGATGTTTTATCTTATCATGTGTCGTTCCCTGACCTACGCTCAGCGGGTGGCCAACGGCCTGGAGCGGGCGGGGATCCCCGCTCGGATCCTGCGCTCTCCAGCGGCCCTCTCGCCCAACGGGTGCAGCCATTCGGTGCGTATCCCGGCCCGCAGCCTGTCCCGGGCACTGACAGTGCTCCATCGGCGGCGGCTGCCCTACCTGGGCATCTATGTGGGCGGGGCGGGGGAGGACTACCGGGAGGTGCCGCTGTGATCTATCTGGACAGCGCCGCGACGACCTTTCAGAAGCCGCCCTCCGTGCGCCGGGCCATGGCCCAGGCCATGACCACCATGACCAGCCCCGGCAGGGGAGACTACGGCCCGGCGGCCCGGGCCTCCCGCACGCTGCTGGCCCTCCGGGAGGAGGCGGCCGAGCTGTTCCATGTGGACCAGCCGGAGGGGGTGGTGCTGACCACCAGCGCCACCCACGGCCTGAACATCGCCATCGGGAGCATGGTCCGGCCGGGGAGCACCATCCTGCTCTCCGGGTGGGAGCACAACGCCGTGACCCGCCCGCTGGCCGCCCGGCCCGATGTGCGGGTGGAGATCCTGCGAACGCCCCTCTTTCGGCCGGACCTCTTTTTGGAGGCGCTGGACCGCCAGCTGGCCCGGGGCGTGGACGGGATGATCTGCACCCATGTGTCCAATGTCTTTGGGTATATCCTGCCCGTCCAGGAGGTCGCCGCCCGGTGCCGCCGGTGGCGGGTCCCTCTGGTGGTGGATGCCTCCCAGTCGGCGGGGCTGCTGCCCATCGACCTGATGGGGTGGGGAGCGGATTTTGTCGCTATGCCCGGCCATAAGGGGCTTTATGGCCCTCAGGGCACCGGCCTGCTCCTGTGCCGGGAGGGCGGCGAGCCGCTCCTTCGCGGCGGGACCGGGAGCCTGTCCCGGCTGCCGGAGATGCCGGACTTTTTGCCGGACCGCCTGGAGGCGGGGACCCACAATATGCCTGGCGCCGCCGGGCTGCTGGCGGGGCTTCGGTTCGTGCGCCGGAACCGGCCGGAGGTCCTCCTCCGCCATGAGGTGGCCCTGCAGGAGAAGGCCGCCCGGGAGCTGGCCCGTTTGGACGGCGTGGAGGTCTTCCGGGGGAAGGGCTGTCAGAGCGGGGTCCTCTCCTTCCGAATGCCGGGGTGGGACCCGGGCCAGGTGGGGGAGTGGCTGAGCCGCCAGGGGGTGGCCCTGCGGGCGGGGCTCCACTGCGCTCCCGTGGCCCACGAGACCGCCGGTACCCTGCCCGACGGCACCCTGCGCCTGAGCTTTTCCGCCTTCAGCACGCCGTGGGAGGTGGAGCGATTTCTGTCGATCCTGGCCCGTCTTCCGTGAGGCAGAGAGGGAAAGCGCTCCGGCTGGTCCGGGGCGCTTTTTCCTGGGGGGAAAACCGGAAAAATCCCCCTGTCGGGGTTGTAAATGGACCGGAAATACAGTATAATAACTTGAATTACCATCGAATCCTTGGCTGTGGGTCTTTGCCCGCCGCCAGCGAAAAGATCCCGGACAGGAGGTGCAGTTTTTCATGTCGATCCTTCAGTACATGACCACGGTGTTGGGCTATCTGCGCCTCATGACCATCTCCGATGTGCTGGACATTGCCATCCTGTCCTACCTGATCTATAAAGTCATCAGCATCCTGCAGCGGACCAACGCCGCCAAGGTGGCCAAGGCCCTGCTGCTCCTGTTCGTGGTGATGTGGCTCTCCAGCCAGTTCAACCTCAACGCCATCAACTTCCTGCTGAACAAGGCGGTGGAGATGGGTATCCTGGCCCTGGTCATCATCTTCCAGCCGGAGATCCGCCGCTTCCTGGAGCGGATCGGCAGCAACCGGGTCTATTACCGCTTCTTCCGCAGCAATGCCCCGTCGAACGACCTGGAGACCGCCATCAACGAGACGGTGGAGGCCTATGCCGAGATGTCGAAAAACCGGGTGGGCGCACTGATGGTCTTCGAGCGGGACACCGACCTGAGCCATGTTATCGCCTCGGGCACGGCGTTCCAGTCCTCCGTCACCAGCGAACTGCTGAAGAACATCTTCTTCCCCAACGCCCCTCTGCACGACGGCGCAGTGGTGGTCCGGCAAGGGAAGATCATGGCTGCGGGTTGTATGCTCCCCATGTCTGAGAGCATGAACCTGAGCAAGGAGCTGGGGATGCGGCACCGGGCTGGTCTGGGCATGAGCGAGCGGTCCGACGCAGTGGTGGCCATCGTCTCCGAGGAGACCGGGGCTATCTCTGTGGTGGTCCACGGCAACCTCCGCCGCCACCTGTCCCCGGAGACCCTGGGCAGAGTGCTGCGCAATGAGCTGCTCCCCCACGAAGAGGTCGTTACGGATAAGCTCCGCCAAAAGACCGGATTCCTCCGGAGAGGGAGGTGGGCAGACCGTGAAAAACAGTAAGCAGAACCGAAAACTGGTCAACGCGGCCCTGGCCGTGCTGCTGGCCTTCGGCCTGTGGTTCTATGTGGTCAACGTGGAGAACCCCACCGGCAGCGCGAACCTGCGTGACCTGCCCATTCAGCTCCAGGGCCAGTCGGAGCTGGCAGAGTCCGAGCTCATGGTCACGGGCCTGAGCCGGGACACCATGAACGTAAAGATCACCGGCAAGAAAAAGACGTTGATGAAGCTGAACAGCGACAACGTCTTCTTGACGGCAGATGTGTCCTCCATCACGGAGGAAGGGGAGTATGACCTGACCTGCAAGGCCTCCTTCCCCTCCTATATCAACACAGATAATGTCTCCGTCTCCAGCTGGAGCGAGATGCTCGTGACGGTGACCGTAGAGAAGAAGGACACCAAGACCGTCCAGGTCCGGGGCGAATTCATCGGCACCGAGGCGGAAAACTGTCTGGCCGGCGGCGTGACCACGGATCCCGGCGAGATCGAGGTCACCGGCCCGGAGGCCAGCCTGGCGCAGATCGCCTACGCTCAGGTGCAGGTGGGCGGCAAGGCCGTCAGCGACACCATCGTCCAGGAGGCCCCCGTGGTCTTCATGGACTGGGACGATGTGCCGGTCCAGGACCTGGAGAACATCACCTTCAGCACTACGGAGGTGGAGATCACCGTGCCGGTCCGCCGGGTAGTGAAGATTCCCCTGACCGTCTCCATCCAGGAAGGCGGCGGCGCGGACAGCGACGATGTCTCCTATAAGATCTCGCCCGCTTCGGTGACAGTCATCGCTGAGGACCGGGAGGACCTGCCGGAGAGCATCTCCCTGGGTGAGATCGACCTGACCCAGGTCTACGGCGACACCTCTTACTCGCTGCCGGTGACCATCCCCGACGACGTGACCGCCTGGGGAGCACCCAGCTACGCGGTGGTCTCGGTGTCCATGGGAAGCAAGCTGGAGAGCCGTCAGATCGCTACGGGCAACATCAGCCTGATCAACGCGCCAGAGGGGTATGCTGCCAGCCTGGTCAGCCCCCGGCTCTATGTCTGGGTCCGCGGGAGCGAGGAGCAGATCACCAAGCTCACCGCCGACGAGATCGAGGTGGAGGTGGACCTCTCCAATGTATCCTTAGGGGACGAGCTGCAGCGTGTCCCCGCGTCGGTCACCCTGAAGGGGGCGGACGCAAAGAAGGTGGGTATCGTGGGCACGCGCTACAGCGTGGCTCTGCGGATGGCCCCCTCATCCTGAACAGATTCGACCCTTGTGCCGCAGAGGCGGCGGAACGGAGGTTTATTTTATGGAACAGATCGCAGTGGTAAAGCAGGTGCTGGCCAACGGCATGGCGCAGATCGCCGTGGAGCGGGAAACGGCCTGCGGCGCAGCCCACAGCTGCTCGGAGTGTGCCGGCTGTGAAAAAATGATGACCAACACCCACACCGTGGTGACGGCCTTCAACGACGTGGAGGCCGGGGAAGGCGACGTGGTGAAGGTGCGCAGCGACAACGGCACCTTCTTTACGACGGCTGCCATCGTCTATATCCTGCCCCTCATCCTGGCCGTGGTCTTTTACTTCGGCAGCCTGGGCTTTGTGGCCAGCGAGGGCATCCAGGTGCTCATGGCCTTCGTCGGCCTGGCTGCGGGTGTGCTCCTGGCCATCGGTTGGGACCGCCACATGAAGAAGAAGAACGGCCTGCGCTTCCACATCGTGGAGATCAAGCGGGTATGTTCGGGTATGTAAGAGCCGCCACCGGTGTGCTCAGCCCGGAGGCCGACCGGCAGTATCGGTCGGTCTATTGCGGCCTGTGCCGGACCCTAGGGCAGCGGTACGGGCACAGGGCTCAGTGTATCCTCAACTACGATTTTGTCTTTTTGGCCATGCTGCTGGCCGGACCGGACGGGGCAGGGACCTGCGAGGAATGCACCTGTCCGGCCAAGCCCTGGAAGAAAAAGCCCTGCCGGACCGGCGACCCGGCCTTAGCGGCCGCGGCCGATGCCAGCGTCATCCTGACCTGGTGGAAGCTCCGGGACTCTGTCCGGGACGGAGACTGGAAGGAGCGCACCGCCGCCCGGGCGGTCTGCCTGGGCCTGAAGAAGGCCTACGAAAAGGCAGCGGCCCTGCGGCCGGCCTTCGACCACACCGCCCGGACCTGTCTGGAGGAGCTGCACGAATTGGAACAGGCCGGAACGGCCTCCCTGGACCGCCCGGCGGATGCCTTTGCCCGGCTGCTCCAGGGGGCAGCTGTGCAGACAGAGCCTTCCGCCCGGGCCAGCGCCGTGGGACAGATCCTCTACCATGTGGGCCGCTGGATCTACCTGGTGGATGCCTGGGACGACCTGGAGGAGGACCGGAAGACCGGCAGCTACAACCCCCTGCTGGCCCGATACGGCCAAGAGGCCGAGGACCATAAGGAGGCCCTGCGGGACACCCTGCACGCCTCCCTGGGCATCGCCGACACGGCCTATGCCCTGCTGGACTGGGGGGAGTGGGAGCTGCTCCTGGGCCACATCCTCCATGAGGGCCTGCCCGCCGTGGAGGAGTCGGTCTTCACCGGCCAATGGAAACAGAGAAAGAAACGAAACAGAACCGATCATAAGGAGATCAGCGTATGAACGACCCCTATGGCGTGCTGGGCGTGAGCCCCTCTGCCAGCGACGAGGAGATCAAGAAAGCCTATCGGGAGCTGGTAAAGAAATATCACCCGGATAACTATGCCAACAACCCTCTGGCCGACCTGGCCGAGGCCAAGATGAAGGAGATCAACGAGGCCTATGATGCCATCGTGAAGATGCGCACCCAGGGCGGCGGGTATCAGTCCTCCGGCCGGAGCAACTCCGGCGGCTATCAGCAGCGGGGCGGCTACAGCCAGGGCGGCGGCAGCTATGCCCAGGTCCGCCAGCTCATCAACCAGAACAACCTGGCCGAGGCAGAGCGCATCCTGCGCAACTCCAAGACCAACTCCGCCGAGTGGTACTATCTCATGGGGATGGTGTCCTATCGCCGGGGCTGGCTGGACGATGCCAGACAGAACTTTTGGACCGCCTGCAGCATGGACCCCAACAACATGGAGTACCGCCAGGCGATGAACAGCATGAACATGAATATGAACCGGGGGACCTACCAGAACGGCAGCAACGACCTGTGCACCCTGTGCAGCGCGCTGTACTGCATGAACTGTCTGTGTGATTCCTGCAACTGAACGCCGTAAACTCTCTGGCCCGCCGGGCGGGCCCAGCGACAATGATAAATGAGGTGTTACTCTTGATTCGAAGTATGACGGGCTACGGACGGGGCGAAGCCGTCCTCCATGACCGCACGATCACCGTGGAGCTCCGGGCGGTGAACAACCGCTACTTAGACTGCTCGGTGAAGATCCCCAGACTGTATGTCTTTGCCGAGGAGACCATCAAGTCTCAGGTCCAGAAAAGCGTTGGCCGGGGCAAGCTGGATGTTTTCGTCTCCATCGACAGCACCGCTGCCGACAAGGTGGCCGTGACCCTGAACAAGCCGGTGGCTGACGGGTACTATCACGCGCTGCTGCAGATGCGGGAGTCCTACAGCCTGCGGGACGATATCTCCGTCTCTCTGCTCTCCCGCTTCCCGGATGTCTTCTTAGTGGAGAAGGAGCAGGGGGATGCCGACGTGATCGCCGGGGACATCAGCCAGGTGCTGGCGGTGGCCCTGGAGGACTTTAACGCCATGCGCGCCCGGGAAGGGGCCAAGCTGGCAGAGGATGTCCGGGCCAAGGCCGATAACATCGCCGCCATCCTCACCAAGGTGGAGGAACGTTCTCCCGCCACCGTGGCAGAATACCGGGAAAAGCTCCGGGCACGGATGGAGGAGGTGCTGGCCAACACCCAGCTGGATGAGAGCCGCATCCTCACCGAGGCGGCCATCTTTGCCGACAAAGTGGCCGTGGACGAGGAGACCGTCCGCCTGCGCAGCCACCTGTCCCAGCTGAACGAGATGCTGGACCAGGGCGGCGCCGTGGGCCGGAAGCTGGACTTCCTCATCCAGGAGTTCAACCGCGAGGCCAACACCATCGGCTCCAAGTGCAGCGATGTGGAGATGAGCCGCATGGTGGTGGACATCAAGGGTGAGATCGAAAAGATCCGCGAGCAGGTCCAGAACATTGAGTGACCGGAGGGCGGATCGGTGAAGCTCATCAACATCGGATTTGGCAATATGATCTCTGCCGGGCGTTTGGTGGCCGTGGTGAGCCCGGATTCAGCTCCCATCAAGCGCATGGTCCAGGAGGCCCGGGAACGGGGCAACCTGATCGATGCGTCTTACGGCCGCCGGACCCGGGCGGTGCTCATTACCGACAGCGACCATATCGTTCTCTCGGCGCTGCAGCCGGAGACGGTGGCTGGCCGACTGAATGGCCGCGAAGAGGCGGCAGGGGAGGAAGAAGAATGAACCAGAAAGGGACCCTTATCGTGCTCTCCGGATTTTCCGGCGTGGGCAAGAACACGGTCATCACCCAGGTCCTGGCCCGTCGGCCGGACATCCATTATTCCGTCTCCTTCACCACCCGGACGCCCCGGGAGGGTGAGGTGAACGGTGTGCACTACAACTTCGTCACCCGGGAGGACTTCCTGGCCCGGATCCAGCGGGGAGAGTTCCTGGAATACGCCGAGTACAACGGCAATTTCTACGGCACCTCCATGAAGGTCATTCGTGACAATTTGGACCAGGGCGTGGACGTGCTCCTGGAGATCGAGGTGAAGGGCGCGGCAGCCGTCATGGAAAAAATGCCGGAGGCCGTTTCCCTCTTCCTGGTGCCGCCGTCCTTTGACGAGCTGTCCCGGCGGCTGCACGCCCGGGGCACTGACGACGAGGAGACCATCCAGAAGCGGCTGGCCATCGCCCGTCAGGAGGCCAAGGAAGTAAAAAATTACGATTATATCGTCGTCAACGACACGGTGGACCACGCGGTGGAGGAGTTCTTCTCCATTCTCACCGCCGAGGGCTGCCGAAAGGATAAACGCATCCATTTAGTAGAAGGAGTGTAATGTTTTATGTTGCTGTATCCCGCCATGAATGAACTGCTGGCCCAGGTGCCCAGCCGCTACAAGCTGGTGAACGTGGTGGCCGCCCGGGCTCGCCAGATCGCCAATGAGGCCGAAGAGCAGGGCCTGATGCTGGAGGAAAAGACCGTCAGCCTGGCCGTCCGCGAGATCGCGGAGGGCAAGCTGCCCCAGGAGCCTGCTGCCGAGGAACCTGCCGAGGAGCAGGAGGAGGAAGTGGAGAACTTCCTGCCTGAGATCGAGTAATTTTCGAGAAAAAGGAGGAGAGGGCTTCCATGGACATCGCGCAGATCGCCCTTTCCACCGCGACCTTTGCCATCGACCGCCCCTATTCCTACCAGGTTCCCCCGGAACTGGACGGTCGGCTGGAGCCGGGGATGCGGGTCCTGGTCCCCTTCGGGGCGGGGAACCAGCCCTGTGAGGGGCTGGTCCTCTCCTGCAAGGAGGACACGCCGACCGGCAAACTGAAAAAGATCCGCTCCCTGCTGGACGAGGCCCCGGTGCTCAGCCGGGAGGCCCTTCAGCTGGCCCTCTGGATGCGGGAGCGGTATTTCTGCACGGTCTATGCCGCCGCCCAGACCATGCTCCCCACGGGGCTGTGGTATGTGTTGAAAAAGGGCTATGCCCTGACCGAGGGCATGGACCGGGAGACAGCCTATGCCCAGGTGGAGGGGTCCCCCAAGGCCCGCCGCCTGCTGGAGCTGTTGTTTGCCAACGGCGGGAGCCTTGACCTGGATCAGGTCAAGGACCTGCCGGACCTGAAAGACCCCCAGGGGACCTTTCGGATCCTGGAACGGGAAGGGATCGTGCACAAGCAGGTCCGGGCCCGCCGAAAAGTGGGGGACAAGACCGAAAAAATGGCCCGTCTGGTGATGGAGGCCGACCAGGCCATGGACCTGATCGCGCCCAAGCGAAAGACCGCGCCCATGCAGTATGCAGTAACGGAGCTTCTCTGCCATCTGGGCCGGGCCAGCGTGAAGGAGCTGTGCTACTTCACCGGTGCCTCCCAGCAGACCATGAAGGCCCTGGCCAAAATCGGGGTGCTGGTCCTGGAGGAGCAGGAGGTCTTCCGCCGGGAGCTGCCTGCGGCAGGGGAGACCCATCCGCTGTCGCAGCTGAACGCCCAGCAGGAAACGGCCTTTCAGGGGCTGCGCGGTCTGTTGGAGGAGAGGAAGCCCTCGGCGGCTCTGCTCTATGGCGTGACCGGCAGCGGCAAGACCCAGGTCTATCTCCACCTCATCCAGGCTACTCTGGACCAGGGGCGGGGCGCCATCGTCATGGTGCCGGAGATTGCCCTGACCCCCAGTCTGCTGAAGACCTTTCTGGCCCACTTCGGCCGACAGGTGGCCGTGCTCCACAGCTGCCTGCCCACCGGCGAACGCTACGACGAGTGGAAGCGGGTGCGGGACGGTCTGGCCAGGGTGGTCATCGGCACCCGATCGGCGGTCTTTGCGCCGTTGCCGGATCCGGGCCTCATTATCCTGGACGAGGAGCAGGAGGGGAGCTACCAGTCCGAGAGCATGGTGCACTACCATGCCCGGGAGGTGGCCAAATTCCGCTGCACCCAGCACGGGAGCCTGCTGCTGCTTGGCTCGGCCACCCCGGGGGTGGACAGCCGCTACGCGGCGGAGACCGGGCAGTATCATCTCTTTACCCTGACCCAACGGTACAATACCCACGCGCTGCCCCAGGTGCTCATCGCCGACATGAAGGACGAGCTCCGGCGGGGCGACCACACCGGGCTGTCCCAGCCGCTGCGGCAGGAGCTGGAGGAGAACCTCCGCCGGGGGGAGCAGAGCATCCTGTTTCTGAACCGCCGGGGCAACAGCCGCATGGCTGTGTGCGGGGAGTGCGGGGAGGTCCCGACCTGTCCCCGTTGCTCGGTCCACCTGACCTATCACAGCGCCAACCATCGCCTCATGTGCCACTACTGTGGCCACTCCGAGCCGATGCCGGACCTGTGCCCCAAGTGCTTCGGCCGCCTGCGGTTCGTGGGCATGGGGACCCAAAAGCTCCAGGAGGAGTTAGAGACCCTCTACCCCGACACGGAGGTCATGCGCATGGACGCGGACACCATCAGTGCGTCCCAGTCCCATGAGGTCCTGCTGGACCGCTTCCGCAAGAAGGGGGTGCCCATTTTGCTGGGGACCCAGATGGTGGCCAAGGGCCTGGATTTTCCCAACGTGACCCTGGTGGGGGTGGTGGACGCGGACCTGTCCCTGTATGCGGACAACTACCGGGCCGCGGAGCGGACCTTTTCCCTGCTCACCCAGGTGGTGGGTCGGGCCGGACGCGGTGAGAAGCCGGGCCGGGCCGTGCTCCAGACCTGGACCCCGGACAACGACGTGATCCGTCTGGCTGCCAGACAGGATTACGATGCCTTCTACCGGGCCGAGCGGGAGATGCGGCGGATGCTGCGGTTCCCGCCCTTTGTGGACCTGTTCCGGCTCACCGTGACCGGGCCGGAGGAGAACCAGGTCCTGCGCCTGTGTGCCGTGCTGCGGCGGAGCCTGGAACCCTGGATGTGGGGCAGACAGGCCGCGGGCCTGCCCACGGAAGTGCTGGGGCCTGCCCCGGCCGGCGTTTTAAAAGTCAACAACCGTTACCGGTACTGCCTCATGGTCAAGGGCCGGAACGACAAAGATACCCGGGCGACCCTCGCCCATGTGATCCGACTGGCCCAGCAAGACCGGGTCAATCGGGGCCTTTCCGTCCTGATGGACGTCAATCCCATGGATTAACCACACTTTGAGAAGAGGAAGGAAGAACATCATGATCAAGACCATTCTGCAAAAGGACGACCCCGCTCTGCACAAGGTTTGCCACCCTGTCACCAATTTCGACGCGAAGCTCCACACCCTGCTGAAGGACATGACCGACACCCTGAAGGACTCCGGCGGCCTGGGTCTGGCTGCCCCTCAGATCGGCATCCTGCGCCGGGTCGTCATCGTCATGGACGACGATGAGCAGTATCTGGAGCTGGTGAACCCCGAGATCGTCAGCGAAGAGGGCGAGCAGGAGGGCTTCGAAGGCTGCCTGTCTCTGGCCGGGATGTACGGCATCGTCAAGCGCCCCATGAAGGTCAAGCTGAAGGCCCAGGACCGCTACGGCAACCCCGTGGAGTATGAGCGTGAAGGCGTCACCGCCCGCTGCTTCTGCCACGAGACCGAGCACCTGGACGGCCACATGTACTATGAGCACTGCGAGCACCTGCTCACCGAGGCCGAGATCGACGACATGCTGGCCAAGGGCGAGCTGGAGGCAGAAGAGGAAGCATGAGGATCGTCTTTATGGGCACGCCGGACTTTGCCGTGCCCTCTCTGGAGGCCCTCCTGACCGCCGGGCATGAGGTGGTCGGTGTTTTCACCCAGCCGGACAAGCCCAAGAACCGGGGCATGAAGCTCCAGCCCCCGCCGGTGAAGGTGTGTGCCCAGGCCCACGACATCCCTGTGTTCCAGCCCACCAAGCTCCGGGACGGCACGGCGCTGGAGCTGCTCCAGTCCCTGGCTCCTGAGCTGGTGGTGGTGGCGGCCTATGGCCGCATCCTGCCCCAGGAGATCCTGGACTGCCCCAAGCTGGGGTGCATCAACGTCCACTCCTCTCTGCTGCCCAAGTACCGTGGCTCTGCGCCCATCCACTGGGCCATCCTCAACGGGGACAAGGAGAGCGGCGTGACCATCATGCATATGGCCCTGGCTCTGGATGCCGGTGACATCATCGCCCAGAGTGCGACCCCCATCGACCCCGACGAGACCGTGGAGAGCCTCCACGACCGTCTGGCCCAGATGGGCGCGGACCTGCTGGTGGAGACGGTGACGGCCATCGGGAACGGCACCGCCACCCGCACGCCCCAGGCAGAAGACCAGGTGACCCTGGCCCCCATGCTCAGCCGCGCCCTGTCCCCTATGGACTGGACCCGGACGGCCCGGGAACTGCACGACCAGGTCCGGGGCCTCATCCCCTGGCCCGCTGCCGTGACCGAACTCAACGGGACCCGGTGCAAGATTTTCTCCACCTCGGTGCTGGAGGAGACCACCGGCAAGGAGCCCGGCACGGTGCTGATGGCCGATAAGAAAGGCCTGAAGCTGGCCTGCGGCGGCGGCACGGTGCTCCAGATCAACGAGCTCCAGGCCGACGGCGGCAAGCGTATGAAGGCGGCGGATTACCTCCGCGGCCATCCCATTCCTGTGGGCTGATATCTGATCGAGAGAAGAGAAGGGAGGGGGACGCGATGTCCGCCAGAGAAGCGGCCCTGCTGACCCTGGCCGCCATGGAGCGGCAGAAGGCGTGGTCCAACGGCCACCTGAAAAAGGTCCTTCGGGAGTCTGCCCTGGACCGCCGGGACGCGGCCCTGGCCACCCGCCTTTGCTTTGGTGTCCTGCAAAACAGGATGCTGCTGGACTACTATCTCCAGCATTACTCTACTATGAAACTGGGGAAGATGGAGAGCAAGGTCCTGTGCAACCTGCGCCTGGGCCTGTACCAGATGCTTTTCATGACCAAGATCCCCACCAACGCCGCCGTCAGTGAGGCGGTGGAGCTGACCAAGAAACACTGTAAGAATCCCCGGGCAGCCGGGATGGTCAACGGTGTGCTCCGGAACCTGGCCCGGCACCTGGACGAGCTGCCGACCTTGGACCGGAGCGATCCGGAGACCTATCTCTCCCTGCTCTACAGCCACCCCAAGTGGCTGGTGGCAGATCTGGAGCGGCGGCTGTCCGCCGAGGAGACCGAGGCCCTGCTCCGCTGGGACAACAGCGAACCGCCGGTGACCGTCCAGGTGAACACCTGCCGGACCACCACCTCGGCGGTCATTGCCTCCCTGGAGGAGGAGGGGGTCACCGTCCAGCGGCATCCTTGGCTGCCGGACTGCCTGATCCTCACGGCCACGGGAGACCTGGCCCAGCGGAAGGCCTACCTGGACGGGAGCCTGTACGCCCAGGATCCGGCGGCGAAATTGGCCGTGCTGGCTGCGGGGCTGACGCCCGGCCAGAAGGTCCTGGATGCCTGCGCCGCCCCCGGCGGCAAGTCCTTTGCCGCCGCCATCGTCATGAAAGATCAAGGAGAGATCCGCTCCTGCGACCTTCACGCCCATAAAAAGGGCCTCATCGAGGCCGGGGCGGAGCGTCTGGGCCTGACCTGCATCACGGCCCAGGTGGCAGACGGCAAGAAGCCCCGGAAGGGGTGGGGCGAGGCCTTCGACACGGTCATCGCCGACGTGCCCTGCTCCGGCCTGGGGGTCATCCGCAAGAAGCCGGAGATCCGCTATAAGACCCAGGAGGAGCTGACTGACCTGCCCCAGATCCAGGGGGAGATCCTGGACAATGTGTCCGGATATGTCCGCCCCGGCGGCGTGCTGCTCTACTCCACCTGCACCCTGCGGGAGGAGGAGAACGAGGCCGTGGTCCGGGCCTTCCTGGCGGCCCACCCGGAGTTCTCCCCGGAGGGCTTCACCCTGCCGGGCCCCATCGGGGAAGTGCCTGACGGGCAGTGCACCCTCTGGCCCCATCGGATCGAGACCGACGGGTTCTTCATTGCCAAGCTCCGGAAGAAAGGGGGCGCGGATCAATGACCGACCTGAAATCCATGACCCTGGAGGAGCTGACCCAGTGGTGCAAGGACCAGGGGCAGCCCGGCTTCCGGGGCAAGCAGCTCTTCCAGTGGTTCAGCCGGGGCATCGAGTCTGCGGCTGAGATGACGGACCAGCCCAAGGCACTGCGGGAGCGCATCGACCGGGAAGGGGCCATCGTGCCGCCGGTGGTGGAGCGAAAGCAGGTCTCAAAGCTGGACGGGACCATAAAATACCTGTGGAGACTGGCCGACGGCAACTGCATCGAGTCCGTGCTCATGCGCTACCGCCACGGGAACACGGTCTGCATCTCCTCCCAGGTGGG
This sequence comes from uncultured Ruminiclostridium sp., assembly GCA_964401525.1. Classification (GTDB taxonomy): domain Bacteria; phylum Bacillota; class Clostridia; order Oscillospirales; family Oscillospiraceae; genus Evtepia. The sequence continues at coordinate 40 of CAYNZG010000010.1, read as the reverse complement.
CTGCGCCATGGGCTGCGCCTTCTGCGCCTCCACCCTGGGC
>CAYNZG010000009.1:0-16660 GCA_964401525.1 uncultured Ruminiclostridium sp. | reverse complement strand
ATATAGGCCTCCGGCTGGTAGTAGTCGTAGTAGGAGACGAAATATTCCACGGCGTTGTTGGGGAAGAATTCCCGGAACTCTGCGCAGAGCTGGGCGGCCAGGGTCTTGTTGTGGGCCAGGACCAGGGTGGGCTTCTGGACCCGCTCGATGACCTTGGCCATGGTGAAGGTCTTGCCGGAGCCGGTCACGCCCAGGAGGGTCTGTTCGTCCAGACCCAGCTCGATGCCCTGGACCAGGGTGTCGATGGCCTGGGGCTGGTCGCCGGAGGGCAGGTAGTCGCTGATGACTTCAAAGTTCGGCATGGGAGGGACCTCCTCAGCCTGCGTTGGACAGGCGTTTTTTCAGATGGGGCTTCTTCACCGGGAAATCCAGGATGAACAGGAAGGCCACCGCCATGAGCAGCACATGGAGCAGCCCCAGGAAGATGGCTTCCGGCAGGAAGGCCCGCAGGATGTAAAACAGGGGCAGGATGCCGGCGATGGAGGTCACCGGCAGGCCCCGGTAGGTCTGGTTGGCCCCGGTCTCCACCTGCTGCCGCTGGCCCTCCAGGACGTTGAAGAAGGCCAGGCGGATGACGGCGCACAGACAGTAGAAGAAGATGATGAGGCGGCCGGGGAGGCCGTCCATCCCCATGAAGTAGCACAGCAGGCCGGGGGCCACCCCGAAGCTGATCACATCGCACAGGGAGTCCAGCTGGATGCCGAAGGCCTTTTCGGCGGCGGTGCGGTCTTTCTTGGTGCGGGCGACGGTCCCGTCGAAGGCATCGCACAGGCCGGAGGCCAGCAGGCAGAGGATGGCGGCGGTGAAGGAGCCGTGGGCGGCGTGGGAGATCCCCGCCAGGGCGGCCAGGAGGCTGGTGTAGGTGAGGACCACGGTGTAATCATAAAATCCAATGAATCGAGCCATATCATTTACTCCTTCGTTGTGGTAGGCGCCGCCGGGCCAGGGCGGCTTGGATGCGTTTGTGGAAGCGGGGGAAGTCCCCCAGGACATAGGAGAGGGCGAAGCCCAGGACGGCCAGCAGCAGGGCGAGGGCCGAGGTGGGATCTGCCCCCAGGACGCACTGTTCGTTCAGCATCTGGGGGATCATGGACAGGAAGAGGCCGAACAGCACGGAGAAGGCGGCGGTGTAGCACCGGCGGAAGAGGGTGGTCATGACCTTGGAGAGGACCACGGCTCCGGCGGCCAGGCCAAGGACCATGGGGGCCAGCACGGAGATGTCAAAATCTGCCAGGGATTGGACATAAAGAGAGTAATACCCCAAAGCGGACAGCACCGCGGCGGGGTCCAGGCCGGGCAAGATGGCCGTGGCGGCCACCGCCACCCCCAAAAAGACGGACTGGGCCAGGGTGGGATCCTGGACCGTGGCGAAGAGAGCCGGATGGGCGGCGAAGAGCCAGGTCCCCAGCCCGGCGGCCAGGAGGATGAGGAGCCAGTAGCGCCGGGCGAAGCCCTTTTGCCGCACCTGCTGGTAGAACAGGGGGAGGGTCCCTAAGATCAGCCCCAGGAAGCAGAACCGGGTGGGCATCTCCCAGGTGGTCAGGCAGTGGTCGATGACCTTGCTGAACAGGAGCACCCCCGTGAGCATCCCCGCCACGATGGGCAGCAGGAAGCAGAGGTTTTTGCGGAATGATCGAAACAGGGAGGCCAGGGCCTCCAGGACCGGGTGATAGAGGCCCATCAGGATGAGCAGGACGCTCCCGCTGAGGCCGGGGGACACGCCGCCCAGTCCGGCGACGATCCCCTTGAGAAAGTTGCGCATAGAGCACCTCAAAGATCAGTCAGAAAAAGTCGGAGAAGTAGCCGCTGTCCCGCAGGGAGACCATGTCGTCGTCGGTCATGATGACGTGATCATAGAGCTGGACGTTGACGCTCTGGAGGACCTGGCGGAGGTAGCGGGTGGTGGAGATGTCCGCGTCCGAGGGGGTGGCCAGGCCGCTGGTGTGGTTGTGGGCCAGGACCACGGCGGTGGCGTTGTAGGTCAGGGCGGTGCTGACGATGGTCCGGGGCGCGATCTCGGTGTCGTTGGGGCCGCCCTCGCTGAGCTTCCGCACCCCCAGCAGCTTGAGCTTGCCGTCGAAGCAGGCCAGGTAGGACATCTCGTTCCTGGCCCCGAAGAAGTAGGGGCGGAAGAGGGTCTGCAGGTCCCGGCTGTCCCGGAGGATGAGATCCGCGCTGACCCGGGAGGTGAGGTAGCGGGCGGCTAAGGTGGGGACCAGTTTTAGCAGGATGGCGGTGTTTTCCCCCACGTTGGGGACCTTGCACAGGGCCTCCACCTCCGCGTCCAGCACCCCGGACAGGGAGCCGAAGGTGTCCAGCAGGTCGTGGGCGATGGGGTTCACGTCGCCCCGGGGACGGGAGTAAAACAGCAGCAGCTCTAAGGCTCTGTGGTCGGAAAAGCCGTCCAGCCCGCTGCGCAAAAATTCCTGCTTCATGCGGCCCCGATGGCCGTCGTGCTGCCCCATGTTCCTGCTCCTTTCCGTGGGTGGTCCCCTTGTGTTTCTTATGATACCGTGTTTTTTTCCCTTTCACAAGTGCTATCTGCCTTCCCGTGTCAAAAATCCCTGGAAAGCCGCTGACAAAGCGGCGGGTTTATGATACAATGAGGCATTATCGAGACCGGCGATCAGCCGTTTTTCAACAGGAGGAAATACCGCCATGCGTATGAGAAGAAAGAAGAATTTAGGCCCGCGGATGGAGGCCTGCGCCGCCTGGCAGATCAAGGATCCCAAGGCCCTGCGGGGGAACTGGCGTTCCCTGATGCCGGAGGCGAAGGAGCTTCGCCTGGAGCTGGGCTGCGGCAAGGGCCGCTTCACCTGCCAGACCGCTGCGGCCAACCCGGACATCCTCTTCGTGGCGGTGGAACGGGTCCCCGATGCCATGGTCATGGCCATGGAGAAGGCCCGGGACCTGGGCCTGACCAACGTGTTCTATGTGGATGCCGACGCAGCCCTGCTGCCGGAGTTCTTCGCCCCGGAAGAGGTGGACCTCATCTACATCAACTTCTGCGATCCCTGGCCCCCCAAGCGCCACGCCAAGCGCCGCCTGACCCACCGGAACTTCCTGAAGCTCTACCGGCAGGTGCTGGCGGAGAAGGGCCAGATCCACTTCAAGACCGACAACGCCCCCCTCTTCGAGTTCTCCGTGCTGGAGTTCCCGGCGGCGGGCTATGACCTGGAGGAGGTCACCCGGGACCTCCACGCCAACGGCATCCAGGGCATCATGACGGACTACGAGGAGAAGTTCCACAACCTGGGCACTAAGATCAACCGCTGCGTGGGCATCAAGGGCGAGCTGCCCCCTCAGACCGAGGAGGAGGACGACGACGCAGCCGAGGCCACGGAAGAAGCCGCAGAGGCATAAGTTCATATCGCACCTCGAAACGGGGCCAGCCGCAGGGCTGGCTCCGTTTTTGCGTCCGCCCATTGACGCGGGGGCGCAGATGGTGTATCATAAAGTTAATCTACATGAACTTCTTTGGATGAGGTGTGTTATGGAGCGATATTTTTCTGCCAACGCGGTGCTGTCCATGTTCGGCAAGCACTACATGGAGCTGAAGAAGGGGCTGCCCATCCGCCCCAGCGAGATGGGGGTGCTCAACATCATCACGGGGACCCCCGGCCCCCACACCCCTGTGATGGTGGCGAATCTTTTGCAGGTGTCCAAGCCGATGATCACGGCCCACCTGACCGTCCTGACCCGGAAGGGGTACATCACCAAGCAGCCCTCCCCGGAGGACAAGCGGGCATACTACATCCTCCCCACGCAGAAGGGGCTGGACCTGGTGGAGCAGGCCCGGTCGGACCTGGACCGGCAGCTGGCCCGGCTGGAGGCCGGGCTGGGGCGCGAGAAGTTCGAGACGCTGGTCCGGCTGGCCCAGGAGGCCAATGCGCTCCTGGAGGCCCCGGCTGACGGCGATCAGGAAGGAGAGGTCGAGCATGGATCTGAACGATAAGATCTGGAACCCGTGGCACGGCTGCCACAAATGCAGCGAAGGCTGCCAGAACTGCTACGCCTATTTTTTGGACAAGCGGTACGGACGAGACACCAATGAGGTGGTGCGCAACAAGTCGGACTTCAACCTGCCCGTGAAAAAGGACCGCGCGGGGAACTACAAGCTGCCTCGGGGCTCCTTCGTCCGGGTGTGCATGGCCAGCGACTTCTTTGTGGAGGAGGCCGATGCCTGGCGCATCGAGGCCTGGGATCTGATCCGCCGCCGCCCGGACGTGACCTTCTCCCTGCTGACCAAGCGGGCCGAGCGCATCAAGGACTGCCTGCCCTCTGACTGGGGGGACGGCTGGGACAACGTCTCCTTCTCTGTGTCCTGCGAGAACCAGAAGCGGCTGGAGGAGCGGATGCCCTATCTGCTGGAGATCCCGGCCAAGCACCGGTGGATCAGCCTGAAGCCCTTCATCGGGGAGGTGGACATCGCCCCCTATCTGGCCACCGGGAAGATCGAGACGGTGCTGGCCGGCGGGGAGAACTACCAGGGCTCCCGGCCCCTGCACTACGAGTGGGTGAAGAAGGTCCACGATGCCTGCGCGGCGCAAGGGGTGCAGCTCATCTTCGGCCAGACGGGCAACGTCTTCGTCATGGACGGCAAGGAGTACAAGATCCGCAACCGCACCGAGCAGATGGTCCAGGCCCTGAAGAGCGGCCTGCACTATCCCCCGGTGGACATCGAAAAAGAGGTGGAGGCCATCTATGCCAGAAAGGCGGCCATGAAGGCCGCCATGGAGGCCAAGAGAAAGCCCAAAACGTGATACGGCAGATGCAAACAGCGTCCCATACCCGGTGGTATGGGACGCTGTTACGTTTGTCAGAACAAAAAATACCCTTGCAGAGCTGCTGTCAAAGGCTCCCTTGTGTAAAGGGAGCTGGCAGCGCGGAGCGCTCCTTACATCCGGCGGAGGAAGCGGGTCAGGATCTCCCACATTTGCTGGGGCAGCCGCAGGAGCTGGCCCAGCAGGCTGTTGGCCGGGCCGGGGCCCATATCCATGGGGATCTGGGGGCCGGGATCGGACTGGGGCCCGAAGGGACCGGGCTCGTTGGGGTCGGTGCTGTAGCCGGGGCCGCGCTGATAGTCGTCGTCATCCCGGAAGAAGTCGTCCTCGTCGTTGTCCTCCTCCTGGGTGGCCTCCTCCATCCGGTCCTCGAACCAGCGGGAACCGGCCCGGTGCCAGAACAGGAAGGGGTGGAACAGGGGCGCGCCGGTGGTGCCGGGGGGATACCTGGTGAAGTACCGCTCGAACCGCAGCCGGTCCACGATGTGCAGGACGGCCAGCAGCAGGACGATCCACCAGAGGTTGGCCAGCACGTTCAGCAGGATGCCGCTGACCAGGGCGTGGAGGGTGACGGTGGGGACTTTGCTGGTCTGGAAGAGGGTGGAGGCGCTGTTGTCGTACTGGGGCAGGGTGTCCTCGTACCAGTCCTCCAGGTCGTCAAAGAGGTCCAGGATGGCCTCATCCCGGTCAGTCCCCTCCGCCCAGAAGACGGCGGAGAGGTGGCGGTGGAACAGGGCGGGCAGGGAGTCGTCGGCCTCCACATAGGCGGTCATCTGGCTGCCGCAGACCACATACCAGTCCTGGGTGTTGGCATCCAGCAGCAGGAGCAGGTTCCGGTCGCCCAGGTCCATCTGCTCGGCGGCCCGCTGGGCGTAGGTCTCGATGTCCGTGCCGTTGAGGTAGTTCACGGTCTTGATGACCAGCAGACTGCGGTAGCCGTTGTCCAGGCCCAGGTCCTTCCGGGCCAGGGTGTCCACGGTATCCAGGGTGAAGAGGTCGGCGTTATCGTCGATGAGGCTCAGGTAGTAGTTGAGGTTGCCCTCTGTGGTGTTGCGCTCCACGGTGTCGATCTGGGGCACGGGGTCCACATAGACCCGGGTGTAGCCCCACACGCAGCACAGGGCGACGATCAGCAGGGTGAGCACAACGGCAACCGATGTTTTTCTGAAAAATTTCATAGGGGACCTCCATGGGGCCGATGGGTCGGCGGGATCACCCGCGCAGGGAGAGAAGTTTTTGTTTCAGCTCGCCTTCCAGCTTGGCCAGCTCGGTCTCGGCTTCCCGGCGCTTCTGGGCGCCGTCGGCCTGGATGCGCATGACCTCGTCCAGGGAGTCCAGAAGCTGCTGGTTGGTGTGGCGGAGGGTCTCCAGATCCACGATGCCCCGCTCCGCCTGGCGGGCGGTGTCGATGGTGCCCAGCTTCAGCAGGTCGGCGTTCTGCCGCAGCAGATCGTTGGTCATCTCCGTGACGGCGTTCTGGGCGGCGGTGGCCTGACGGGCGTGCTCCAGCCCCAGGGCCAGGACCATCTGGCTCTTCCACAGGGGGATGGTGTTCATGAGGCTGGACTGGATCTTCTCGACCATCAGGGTGTCGTTGTTCTGCAGCAGCCGGGTCTGGGGACCCATCTGCAGGGAGATCATCCGGGTCAGCTCCAGGTCGTGGAGCTTCTTTTCAAAGCGGTCGCACAGGGTCACCAGGTCGTTGTAGGCCTGGATGTCGGCCTGGTCTCCGGCGGCGGCCTGCTGGCGGAGGCGGACCAGGTCCTCTGCCCGGAGCTGGGCCAGCTTCTGCTTGCCCGCCAGGATGTACATGGTCAGCTCCTTCAGGTACCGGGCGTTCAGCTGGAACATCTGGTCCAGGTTGGCCACGTCCTTCATGAGGACGATCTGGTGCTGCTCTAAGGTCTGGGCGATCTGGTCCACGTTGGCAGAGGCCTTGGCGTAGCCGGCCTTCATGGTCTCCAGCTGGCTCTTCTTGCGCTGGAAGAACCCGGCCAGGCCCCGCTTGGGCTCTCCGGCCTCGAAGCTCTTCAGCTCCCGTACTAAGCCCGCCAGAGCATCGCCCACCTGGCCCAGGTCCTTGGTGCGGACCTGCTGCAGGGCGGACTCGGAAAAGTCCGACACATGCTTCTGGGCGGCTGCGCCGTACTGGAGGATGACGTTGCTGTCGGTGAGGTCGATGGTCCGGGCGAAGTCCTCCACCGCCTGCCGCTCCGCCGGGGAGAGGCGGGCCTCATCCAGGTCGCTGGGGGGCAGAGGCTGGCTCTCCTGCCGGACCGGCAGATCCCCGGTGGGGGCGGCCGGAGCCTGGTCCAGGGGGGAGTTGGGGGTCAGGGTCAGAGGGGGGATGTATTCCTCAGCCATACGCGTGTCCTTTCTGTCAGTCGATGTCGGCCAGGCCCTCCTGGACCAGCAGGTTCTCCAGGACGGTGATGTCCGAGGCGATATCCATGGCCTCGTCCTGGAAGAGGGCGTCCAACTGTTTGTGGAAGGAGGAGACGATGGTCTCCAGCATGGTCTCGATCCGGGTCATGGTGCCGTCGATGTTCTCACCGGAGACCCCGGTGGCTCCCATGCGGTCGTAGGTGTTCAGGAGCTTCAGGGTGGTGGGCAGGTAGTAGAGCAGGAACTTCCGGATCTGGGGCTGCTTGTCCGGGTGGTCGATGACGTAGTCCAGGATCTTGGCGGTGGTGTCCTCCAATTGGTCGATCTGGGTGGAGATGGTCTCGTCGGCGATGGCGTCGTTCAGGCGGCGCATCTCCCGGACGGCCCGGTCCTTCTCCCGGATGAGGGCATCCAGAGCAGGGTCGCCGGAGGGTTCCGGCTCCCTGGCTTCCTCCTCCTGGGAGGCATCCCCGGCTTCCGGTTCCGGCGGGGCCTGGGGTTCCTCCGCGGGCTCCGGGTCGGGCAGGGTGTATTCCACGGTGGGGAAAAAGCCCTTGACCACCACGAAGGCCACCGCCGAGAGCAGGATGACCGAAACGTAGTCAGAGACCCGGTAAAGGGGGTGGACCAGGGTGAAGACCACCCACACCACGGCGATGGCGTAGATGGGGACCACTGCGCGTTTTTTCAGTTTTGCCACGGGCGTCGCTCCTTTCCGGGAACATTTTACAAAAGCTTACAGTATGATACATAATTCTACCGTTCCAAAGATGTGCTGTCAAGGACTGCTTTCCATTGACAGGGCGGAAAAAGACGGATAGAATAGAAAAAAGAGTCCATTCCCCCGGGGGACAGAGCAGGCTGCTGCCAGCACGGCCGCCTGCTCTCCCGCCGGGTCTCTATATTCATGCGGCGGGCCGTCCGGGTCGTCGCCGTGGAGGCCGTCCGGGGAGAGGGGGAACGCTACGGCGGTCCCGGGGCTCCGGGGCGGGGCGTGCCCCGCCGCCGCTTGCCGTATCCTATGCGGCGGGCGGACCCTATGTGCAACCTGCTGATCTGGCAGCCTGCGACAGGCTCTGCCGACAGATCTCGGAGAAAGGAATGATTTTTCATGGTGAAAATAGCTCCCTCGATCCTCTCCGCCGACTTTGCCGACCTGGGCCGTGAGGTCCAGCGGGTGCAGAGCGCGGACTGGCTCCACGTGGACGTGATGGACGGGATGTTCGTGTCCAACATCAGCATCGGCGTGCCCGTGGTGAAGTCCCTGCGGAAGGCCACCGATATGTTCCTGGATGTCCACCTGATGATCGAAAAGCCCGTGCGGTACATCGACGCCTTCGCCGATGCCGGGGCCGACCTGCTGTCCATCCATCTGGAATCCGATATGCCCCCCGGCATCCGGGCCGCCCTGGAGGCCATGGACCGGAAGGGCGTGAAGAAGGGCATCGTCCTGCGGCCCATCACCGCCGCCGAGGCCGTCCTGCCCTACATCAAGGACGTGGACCTCATCCTGGTGATGACGGTGGAGCCTGGCTTCGGCGGTCAGAAGTTCATGACCGACCAGCTCCCCAAGATCGCGGCCATCCGCAAGTATATCGAGGAATACAACCCCGCCTGCCACCTGGAAGTGGACGGCGGCGTGGACCCCAAGACCGCCCCTCTGTGCATCGAGGCCGGGGCCGATGTCCTGGTGGCCGGCAGCGCAGTTTACGGTGCCGCCGACCCGGCCGAGGCCATCCGCACCCTGCGAGGTGAATGATGGAATACTTTCCCCCCGCGCTGGAAAAAATGGTGGAGCAGTTCGCCCGCCTGCCTGGCATCGGCCATAAGACCGCCCAGCGGCTGGCCTTCTTCGTCCTCTCCCTGCCGGAGCAGGAGGTGGAGACCTTCGCCAACGCCATCCTGACGGCCAAGCAGTCCATCGCCCTGTGTCCCGTCTGCCAGAACCTCACCGAGGGGGACGGCCTGTGTCCCGTCTGCGCCAACGAGAAGCGGGACGGCAGCGTGGTCTGCGTGGTGGCCGACCCCAAGGATGTCATCGCCATCGAGCGGGGCCGGGAGTACCGGGGCCGCTACCATGTGCTCCATGGGGTCCTGTCCCCCATGAACGGGGTGGGTCCCGACGACCTGCACATCAAGTCCCTGCTGGAACGGGTGGCCCAAGGGGAGATCCAGGAGGTCATCATGGCCACCAACCCCGACACCGAGGGGGAGGCCACCGCTATGTACCTCTCCCGGATGCTGAAGCCCTTCGGGGTGAAGGTCACCCGCCTGGCCTACGGAGTCCCCGTGGGCGGCCATTTAGAGTATGCAGACGACGCGACCCTCATGCGCGCCCTGGAGGGCCGCCGGGAGATGTGATGTCTGCCCCACAGTGTACAAAAGAGCCTGCCGCAGTCGCGGCAGGCTCTTTTCATCGCTCGTTCCTTCGGAGCCGGGGGCCTCCTGGCTGGGGCGCGCGAGGACGCGGGTGGAGAGCTGTAAGGGAAAAGGGTTCCACTATCCCTAAAGGCTCCCTTGTGTAAAGGGAGCTGGCAGCACGAAGTGCTGACTGAGGGATTGACCGAGCCTGCCAGGCTTCAACCCCTCCGCTCCTTCGGAGCACTTCCCCTTACACAGGGGAGGCTTTGAGGTGGGTGAGAACCAGAAAGGCAGAGGGTCGCACCAACGCCCTTGCCTCTCCCTGCGGGGCTGCTCAGTCCGCCGGGTCCAGCAGGGCTTCCAGCTCCTCCATGGTGTGGGCGATGGCCACGGCACCGGCCTCCACCATGGAGGCCTCCGTCCCGTAGCCCCAGGTCACCCCAATGGTGGGGATGCCGTGGGCCTTGGCCCCTAGCACGTCGAAGTGGGTGTCGCCCACCATGATCACGTCCGCCTGAGGTCCCACCTTCTCCAACAGGTAGTCCAGGACCTGCTCCTTGGTGTCCCGACGGTCCTTCATGTCGGCCCCGCAGATCTCGGAGAAGTAGCGGCTCAGGTGGAAGTGGTCCAGCACCTCTCGGGCGGTGACCTCCGGCTTGGAGGTGGCCACATAGAGCCGGTGGCCCCGTGCCTGCAGCCGGGCCAGCAGGCCGTCGATGCCGGGGTAGGGCTCGTTTTCAAACTTGCCCACGGGGATGTAGCGGCTGCGGAACACGTCGATGGCCTCCCGGACCTGGGCCGGGTCCAGGCCGTAGCCCTCGAAGGACACCCGCAGGGGCGGGCCGACGAAGGCCCGGAGCTGGGCCTCGCTCTCTACGGGGATGCCGAAGTGGTCCAGGGCCAGCCTGGCGCAGTTCATGATGCCTGGGCCGGAGTCGGTGAGGGTGCCGTCCAGGTCGAAAAAGATGGGTCTGCTCATGGGGAAGTGTCCTTTCCTTGGTAAAGATATCAGGTGGATTATACGCTGTTTCGGCGGTGCTTGCAACGAATTGACAGGGAAGATTGGCCGTGCTACAATAGAAACACCGTGCCCGATGTCGATTTTTCGCCGTCTCGGGTGCTTTTTGTGTTTTTTTGAGAAAAGGAAGGGATCTGCTATGGAAGAAAAGCTGAAACAGAAGAGCCCTCTGGAGACCGAGCCCATCGGGAAACTCCTGCGGGGCTACTCCATCCCCACCGCCCTCACCCTGATGGTCAACTACCTCTATAACATCGTGGACCAGATCTTCGTGGGTCAGGGTGTCGGCATCAGCGGGATGGCGGCCACCAACGTGGCCTTCCCCCTGACCATCGTGGCCATGTCCATCTCCCTGATGATCGGCGACGGCTGCGCGGCCAACATGAGCCTCTGCCTGGGCCGGAAGGAGCAGGACGAGGCCGACCGGACCGTGAGCCACGCGGCAACCCTGCTGGTGAGCGCCGGGATCATCGTGGCGGTGGTGTGCTGCCTGGGCGCGCCCTGGATCGTGACCCTCTTCGGTGCCACCGAGACGGCCTATCAGGATTCCCTGGCCTACACCCGGATCATCGCCTGGGGTCTACCGTTCCTGATGTTCAGCTCCGCCCTGGCGGCCATCATCCGGGCCGACGGCAACCCCCAGTTCACCATGAAGTGCATGATGGTGGGCGCGGCCATCAACCTGGTCCTGGACCCCATCTTCATCTTCCCCCTGCAGATGGGCGTGGTGGGTGCAGGCATCGCCACGGTCATCGGCCAGGCGGCCGCGGGCCTGCTGTGCCTGCAGCACCTGCGCAAGCTCCAGACGGTGAAGATCCGCCGGAAGCATCTGCGCCTCACGGGGGCCCTGTCCGGCCGCATCCTGAAGCTGGGCATCCCCAGCTTCATCAACCAGATCATGACGGCTGCGGTGCAGGTGACCATGAACAACCTCATGACCCGCTACGGTGCCGCCACGGTCTACGGCAGCGACGTGGCCCTGTCGGTCTATGGCATGATGATGAAGGTCTACCAGATCGCCCACTCCATGTTCGTGGGTGTCTCCTCGGCCACCCAGCCCATCAACGGCTATAACTTCGGGGCCAGGAACTACCCCCGGGTGCGGCAGACCTATCGGACCGCCGCAGGCATCGCCTTGCTGATCTCCCTGGGCTGGTTCCTGGTGTATCAGCTGTTCGCCCGGTTCATCGGTATGCTGTTCGTGGCAGGGGACCCGCTGTATCTGGATGCCTGCCAGCACATCTTCCGGTTCTATATGTTGGCCTTCTTCGTCTACGGCCTGCACATGACCACCACCTCCTTCTTCCAGAGCATCGGCCAGCCCGGCAAGGCGCTGGCCCTCCCGGTGGTCCGGCAGGCAGTGGTCCTCATCCCCCTGTCCATTTTCCTGGGGGTAAAGTTCGGCCTGGACGGCGCGCTGCTGGCGGTGCCAGTGGCCGACCTGGTCTCCTTCGTCCTGTCCCTGCTCCTGGTGAGCAAGGAGTTCCGCCGCTGGCGGAAGCAGGGCTGGCTGGCCTGAAGAATTTAATACATAGCAAAACACCTCGCAGACGCGCCGCGTCTGCGAGGTGTTTTTTCAGTCCTTTCGGAACACATGGATGCGGAAGGAGATGGTGGTGTCCAGGCTCTCCAGGGCGGCCAGCTTTTCCGTGCCGCTCTTGGGGGTCTTCCAGAAATACGGGGTCATCTGGAACAGGTCCGAGATGGTCTGCTGATCGGGCAGATGGATGACCTGGTCCACGGTGCGGACCTCCAGATAGGTGAAGCCCTCGTAGGGAGTGCGCTTCTCCTCGTTGGGGTAGGGGTTCTCGTAGAGGACCTGCTTCAGCTCCCACAGGTGCTTTTCCCCGGGGACCACATAGAAATAGACCCCGCCGGGCTTCAGGATGCGGCGGAACTCCTCCAGGGCCAGGGGGGAGAAGCAGTTCAGGAGGAGGTCGGCGCTGTGGTCGGCGGCGGGGATGTCATAGACCGAGGCCACGGCGAACTCGGCGGCCTTCTCCCGCTTGGCGGCCCGGCGGAGGGCGTGCTTGGACAGGTCCACCCCGGCCAGCCGGACGGTCCGGCCCGCCTGGGCCAGGGCCTGGTAGAGGGCGGCGCTGTAGTAGCCCTCGCCGCAGCCGGAGTCCAGCACATCCACCTGCGCCGGGGCGTAGGTCAGGGCCAGGTCGGCCAGGGTGTCGCACAGGGGCCGGTAGTAGCCCCCGGAGAGGAATCGGTTCCGGGCGGTGGCCATGCCCTTGTCGTCCCCAGGGTCCTTGGAGTGCATCTTGTTGGGGGGCAGCAGGTGGACATACCCTGCGGCGGCCCGGTCAAAGCTGTGGCCGTTGGGACAGAGGTAGCGGGTCTCCTGCCGGTCGAAAGCCCCTTGGCAGAGGGGGCAGCGAAATAAACTTTCCATGGGTCACGTTCCTTTATCTTGATGTTAGGATGGATGATTCTGCTCCCCATTTTCTCCGGAGAAAATGGGGGAAAAGAGCGCCGGGGCTCTGCCCCTGGCCCCCGGGGAAGGGCAGCGATATCTTGCCAGGAAAATCCCCTTTGTCCCACGGTTTTGGGCCTGTTGTCGATAGGCTGTCCATGGCGCGCCCACCGGCTGGGCGCGCGGGGACGGGGGAGGGTCTTGCGGCCTAAAGGAGAGCGTAGGCGGGGATCGAAAAGACAGTAGCTCTGCGGATCAAACCGCCACGATGGTCTTCACCAGCTCCGGAGGCTTCCGGGCCATGAGGTGGAAGGCGGCCTCCACCTGGTCCAGCCCGGTGAAGCGGTGGGTGAGGAGGGGCATGGGGTCCACCCGGTCGTATTGGAGCAGCCGCAGCAGCCGCTCCATCCTGGCCCGGCCGCCGGGGCACTCGCCGCCCCGGATGGTCTTGTTGCCCATGCCGAAGCCGAAGCGGACATTGTCCAGGGGCAGGTCTCCATAGGTGGTGAAGTAGTTCACGTTGCCCACGGTGCCGCCCCAGCGGACCATGGCCACTGCCTGACTCAGGGCATCGTCGCCGCCTCCGGCGCAGATGAAGCAGTCGGCCCCCTGCTTGTCGGTGAGCAGGTGGACCTGCCGCCGGACGTCCCCGTTCTTATAGTTGACGAGGTCGGTGGCCCCGTAGAATTTGGCCAGCTCCAGGCAGTGGGGGCGGCTGCCGATGGCGATGATGCGTCCCGCTCCCCGGAGCCGCGCCCCGGCCACGGCCATGAGGCCCACGGGGCCGACCCCCTGGACCACCACAGTGTCCCCAGGCTGCACGTCGGCCAGCTCGGCCCCGTAGAGACCGGTGTTGAGCATATCCGCCGCCAGCACGGCGGCCTCGTGGGAGACCCCCTCCGGGATCCGGGCGGCGTTGGCATCCAGGTCCCGGATGAGGGCATACTCGGCCATGAGGCCGTCCTCGGAGTTGGAGAGCTTCTGCCCGGTGATGAGGCCGCTGCAATGCTGGTGGGCACCCAACTGGGAGGGGACCGTCCGCCAGTCGGGGGTCACCGGTGGGATGACCACGATCTCGCCCACCCGGAAGTCCCGGACCAGCTCCCCCACGGCTACGATCTCGCCCAGGCCCTCGTGGCCCAGGATGCGGCCGGGGGCCAGGCAGTCGATGGCCACGTTGTGGACATCGGAGGTGCAGGGGGCCACCAGCAGGGGGCGGATGACTCCGTCGAACCCGGTGGGCTGCGGCCGCTCCTTTTCGATCCAACCGGCCTGACTGTGGCCCAGATAGGCAAAGGCTTTCATATTCCGTTCCTCCTCCGCAGAAGATATCAGTGCTTTCAGTGTACCACAGATGGGGGGAGAGGCGCAAGAGCGCGGGGCCGGGCGGAAATATCACGATTTCTTCAGATATGCCGGCGCATTTTGGCGGTATCATGGAGGGGGACGCGGGACGCGCCCAACTTGTTATTTCGTTTTTTTCTGCTATAATTATAATCTCTGACATGATATCGACCCGGCCCAAGGCCGGAGAAAGGAGGGACCTATGCAGGAATTGCTCACCCGCCTGCAGCTCATTTTTTCGCAGTTACAGGAGCAGGTCCGGGCGGCCCTGGCCAGCGCCGAGGCCGGACAGGCCGTGGCGGCGGTCATCGACGTGGTCCTGCCGGTGGCCTGCGGGGTGCTGCGGGTGCTGGCGGTCTTTGTGGCCATCCTGGTCATCGCCCGGTGTCTGCTGTCCCTGCTGCGGGAAAAGCCCGGCAAGGAGATCTGGGGCTGGCTGTCCATGAACGACGGGACCCGGTTCGACCTCTGCCACTGGGAGAACACCGTGGGGCGCAGCCGATACTCCGACGTGCAGATGGATTTCCCCACCATTTCCCGGAGCCACGCGGCCCTGCTGCGGGACGACAAGGGGAACTGGCGGCTCCAGCCCCTGCAGACCAAAAACGGCACCCGGCTCAACGGGAAAAAAGTGACCCACACCCTCCCGGTGAAAACGGGAGACATCATCGACTTAGGGGGCCTTCCCCTGGAGTTCTACGCCATCAGCGACGCGGAGGAGCGGGAGCAGGCCATGCGCCTGGGGGTGGCCGAGCGGCCCCTCAGCCCCGGCAAGACCTTAGGCTACCTGACGGTGCTCCAGCTCATGATGTGCGTCCAGTGCCTGCCCGGCCGGGAGAAGCCGGAGCTGGCTATGATCGCCGTGTCCTTCGCCCTGCTGGTGGCCGCCATGTGGGTGATGTACGCCATCTACCGCTCCCTGAAGCGCACGGCCTTTGAGGGGGAGACCATCGCCTTCTTCCTGTGCACCATCTCCTTCGGGGTGACGGCGGCCTACTCGCCGGAGACCCTGCTGAAGCAGACCATCGCCATGCTCATGGGCCTGTGCATCTTCCTGGCTCTGAGTATGCTCCTGCGGGATATGCGGGCCACGGTCTCCCTGCGCTGGCCGGTGGCCGTGCTGACCTGTCTGCTGCTCATCTTCAACGTGGTCCTGGGCCAGGCCATCTTCGGGGCCAAGAACTGGGTGGACCTGGGCTTCATCAGCTTCCAGCCCTCGGAATTCGTGAAGATCGCCTTCATCTTCACCGGCGCAGCCACCCTGGACCGCCTGTTCGCCCGGCGAAACCTCATCTTCACGGTGCTGTTCTGCGGCTTCTGCATGGGCTGCCTGGCCCTCATGAGTGACTTCGGCACGGCCCTCATCTTCTTCGTGGCCCTGCTGGTCATCGCCTTCCTGCGCTCCGGCGACCTGGGCTTCCTGGCCCTCATGGGCACGGCGGCAGTGGCCGGGGGCGGCATGATCCTCCGGTTCAAGCCCTATATCCTCAACCGCTTCCAGGCCTGGCGGCACGTTTGGGACTTCTACAACGAGAGCGGCGGCTATCAGCAGACCCGCACCATGTCGGCCATCGCCAGCGGCGGCCTGTTCGGCAAGGGGACTGAGGACAGCTTTCTGAAAAACATCGGCGCGGCCAACACGGACCTGGTCTTCGGCGTCATCAGCGAGGAGTTCGGCCTCATCATGGCCCTGTGCACGGTGTTCGTGCTGCTGGTGCTGGCCTTCTACGCCATCCGCTGCGCGGCCACCGCCCGGTCCAGCTACTATGTCATCGCCGCCAACGCGGCGGTGGCCATGCTCCTGTTCCAGGCCTCCCTGAACGTGCTGGGCGCGGTGGACATCCTGCCCCTCACCGGTGTGACCCTGCCCTTCGTGTCGGTGGGCGGCTCCAGTATGATCTCCTGCTGGGGGCTGCTGGCCTTCATCAAGGCCGCCGACACCAGGCCCAACGCCAGCTTCACCATCAAGCTGCCCAAGCGCATCCGCGGCTGGATCCCCCAGGACTCCGAGGGCCTCTACGGCGGCTGGGATGAGGCATACGACGACTACGATGATGGCTATGACGACTATGACGACGAGGGCTATGTGTACGACGAGCCTTATGACCAGTACGACGACTTCCAGGGCTACGACGACGGTCCCGCCCCCTGGGACGACCCGCCCTCAGGGCGGGACAGCACCCGCTACTGGCGGGAGGGGACCGGGGACTGGGAGACCCCGCCCCGGAAGGACCGACCCGGAGAAAGGGGGCGCGGCAGATGAGACGACTGCGCGGACGCACCATGATCACCCTGATCTTAGCCGCCCTGCTGGCGGTGGGCCTGCTCTATTTCTGCCTCCAGCTC
>CAYNZG010000008.1:0-17388 GCA_964401525.1 uncultured Ruminiclostridium sp. | reverse complement strand
CCCCTTTTCTCCGGAGAAAAGGGGGCATCAAACAACAAGGAGGCGTTCTCCATGACGAACACCGATCCATACTACCTCCGGGTGACGCTGTTCGGCGCAGTGACCCTGGAAAACCAGGCCGGGCGGCTGGCGGAGAACCCCTCCCGGCCCTCGAAGCCCTGGCTGCTGCTGAAATACCTCCTGGTGAACCGTCACCGCCCGGTGGACCGGGAGGAGCTGACCGCCCTCTGGCCGGAGGGCGGCGGGGAGAGCGCCGACCGGGTGCGGCTGACCCGCCTCCGGGACGACTTAGATAAGCTGGGCCTGGGCGGTAAGAGCGGCCTGGTCCAATACGCCGCCGGGGTCTACCGCCTGAACCCCCGGTATCATCTGGACACAGACGAGGACCGGCTCACCGCCCTGCTGGCCCGGCTCCGCCCCTGTCCAACCGAGGACCCGGCGGGCCTGCAGCTCTGCATGGGGGCCTTGACCCTGCTCACCGGCCCCTTCCTGGACCGGACCGCCGTCCCCTGGGCGGCCCCCTATCGGGACCACTACCAAAGGGTCTTTGCCGACCTGGCCCGGGAGATCCTGGACCGCTCCCGCCGGATGGGGGACGACCGGGCGGTGACCCTGCTGCTCCAGCGGGCGGCGGTGCTGGCCCCGGAGGACCAGGCCTTGCAGGGAGACCTCCGGGCCTACCTGGAGGAGACGGACCGGTCCGCCGACCTGCTCCGGTGCGCCGCCCCGGCCCCCAGGCCCCGCCCGGCGGACAAGCCCCACGAGATCGTGAAGAAGATCATCTTAGAGGACGGCAAAGTCTACTTCATCAGTGCCGCCAGCCATCGGCGGCCCCTGTGCTACGCCAAGTGGGAGGTGCTGCCCCTGACCAGGGCCTATGAGGCCGAGGGCCTGCCCGGTCTGCTCCGGGCCGTGGCCCGGGAAATTTATCGGGGGTCCCTGCGGACCCGGGCGGATTCCCGGATCACCCGGGCCATCCGCACGGCCCTGCATACCCTGGGGCTGGAGACCTTCCTGGCCATGGAGGAGGAGGCCGCCGTCCGGCGGCTGGCGGACCTGGCTCTGGAGCGGCTGGAGGGGTAAAAGCGGGGAGGGTCTACCAAAGCTTGCCGAACTGTGGTATAATATTCTTTCCAACAGAGATCACGACCCTCAAAGGAGGTATTCGATATGGCAAACCGGGTGACCATCCGCATCCACAACCAGAACTACAACATCCTGGCGGAAGAGGATGAAAGCTACATCCAGCAGTGCGCAGAGCTGGTGCGGTCCGAGCTGGACCAGGCCATGGCCGGGACCAGCCTCTCCGTCACCGACGGCGCGGTGCTGGCATCCATGAACATGGCCGACAAGTATCAAAAGGAGCGCCAGGTCTCCGACAATCTGCGGGCCCAGCTCAAGCAGGCCCTGGACGAGAACGCCCGCCTGACCAAGGCCATCTCCGACCTGAAAAAGGAGATCCGCAACGTGGTCAAGCAGGAGGCCGTGGAGCTGGACAAGAAGAAGTAAGGAGAGGCATCTATGGAACTGCTGGCACCGGCCGGGTCCCCGGAGGCCCTGACCGCTGCGGTCCAGGCCGGGGCGGACGCGGTCTACCTGGGCTTCGGCCCCCTGAACGCCCGCCGCAACGCGAAAAATTTCTCCCGGGAGGAGTTGGCCCAGGCGGTGGCCTACTGCCACCTCCGGGGCACCAAGGTCTACCTGACCCTGAACACCCTGCTGGCCCAGCGGGAGCTGTCCCTGGCGGCGGACACCGCCGCCTTGGCTTCCGACATCGGCGTGGACGCTATCCTGGTCCAGGACTTAGGGGTGGCAAGGCTCCTGCGGGACACAGTCCCCGACATGGAGGTCCACGCCTCCACCCAGATGACCGTCCACGACCTGGACGGCGTGAAGGCCTGCGCCGACCTGGGCATGACCCGGGTGGTCCTGTCCCGGGAGCTGTCCAAGTCCGCCATTGAGGACCTGTGCGCCAAGTCCCCCGTGGAGCTGGAGATCTTCGTCCACGGGGCCCTGTGCATGTGCTACAGCGGCCAGTGCTTCCTCTCCGCCGTGCTGGGGGGACGCAGCGGCAACCGGGGCCTGTGCGCCCAGCCCTGCCGCCTGGCCTTCCGCTGGCCGGGAGACAAGGGCCAGAGCCACCCCCTGTCGCTGAAGGATATGTCCCTGGCCGGAGAGCTGCGGGACCTGCGGGACATGGGCGTGGCCTGCCTGAAGATCGAGGGCCGCATGAAGCGGGCGGAGTATGTCTCCGTGGTGACGGGGATCTACGCCGCCGCCCTGCGGGAGGACCGGGAGCCCACGAGGGAGGAGCTGCGC
Organism: uncultured Ruminiclostridium sp.; assembly: GCA_964401525.1. Taxonomy (GTDB): domain Bacteria; phylum Bacillota; class Clostridia; order Oscillospirales; family Oscillospiraceae; genus Evtepia. The sequence goes on along the minus strand of CAYNZG010000008.1, from coordinate 15,069 downwards.
CGACTGGAAGCGGCCTTCTCCCGCCAGGGGTTCACCCAGGGCTACTACAACGACCAGAAGGGTCCGGCTATGTTCGGCACCCGGCCCGAGGGCACCAAGGACCCGGCGGACCTCTTTGAGGAGGCCCGGCGGCAGTACAGCCGGGGGGAGCATCGGCTGACCCCGGTGCAGATGACTGCCCAGATCCGGGCGGACCAGCCCATGACGGTGACGGCCCGGGACGACCAAGGCCACGAGGCCACCGCCCAGGGGGCGGTGCCGGAGGCTGCCCGGAGCCGGGAGATCACGGCCCCGCAGATCGAGGCCCAGCTGGCCAAGACCGGCGGCACGGTCTACACCGCCCAGGTGACGGCGCAGGTGGACCCCGGTCTGTCCGTCCCCATGTCCGCCCTGAACGGCCTGCGCCGGGAGGTGCTGGCCGGGTTGGACGCGGCCCGGGTGGCGGTCCCGCCCCGACGGGTCCTGCCCCTTCAACTGCCGAAAAAGAAAAAAGCCCCGGAGACGGCCCCCGGCTTCACCCTGTCCTTCCGCCGGTGGGAGCAGGTCTCCGAGGCGTGTCTGGATCAGGGTCCCGCCCTGGTCTACTTGCCCTGCGATGTCATCGCCGCCCACGAGGAGGAAGTGGCCGCGCTCACGGCGGCCTATCCCGCCATCCGCTTTGGCACTGTGCTGCCCCGGGTGGCCTGGGACCGGGAGAAGGACCGGCTCCGCCGGGAGCTGACCGCCGCCCAACGGGCGGGGGTCACCGAGGCCCTGGTGAGCCACATCGGCCAGCTGGCCCTGTGCGCGGACCTCGACCTCGTCCCCAGAGGGGACTTCGGCCTGGGGCTGGTGAACGACCTGACCGCCGGGGAGCTGGCCCGGCTGGGGTTCCGGTCGGCCACGGTGTCCTTTGAATGTAAGCTGGCCCAGGTCCGGGACCTGAGCAAGGAGCTGGACACGGAGCTGCTGGTCTACGGCCGCCTGCCCCTGATGCTCATGGAGAACTGCATCATGAAGAACCGGGGCAAGGGCTGCCACTGCCAGGAGAAGCCCCAGTCCCTGGGCGACCGGAAGGGGGAGAGTTTCCCCGTGGAGCAGGCCTGGGGCTGCCGGAACGAGCTGTTCAACGGCAAGGTCCTGTGGCTGGCCGACAAGCAGGCCGACTGGCAGCGGACCGGGGTGACCTATGGCCGCCTGGCCTTCCTGCGGGAGAGCGCCAGGGACTGCGCCCGCATCTTCCGGACCTATCGCACCGGAGAGGGCCAGCCGCCGGAGGGCTTCACCCGCGGGCTGTACTACCGAGGCGTGGAGTGAGCGCGCCCGAAAAATAAATCGTGGATCCCGCCAGGATTCGATGGAAAAAACGGAGGCAAGCCATGAAAATAGTCTTAGCGTCCCAATCGCCCCGCCGCCGGGAGCTGCTGGGGAAAATGGGACTGGAATTTACGACCAGATCGCCGGAGATCGACGAGGATGCCGTCCAGGGCCTGCCCGCCCAGGAGCTGGTAAAGGTCCTCTCCCGGGAGAAGGCCCTGCACATCGCCCGGGAGGAAGACCCGGACACGGTGGTCATCGGGTCGGACACGGTGGTGGTCCTGGACGGGGCCATCCTAGGCAAGCCCGCCTCCGCGGCCCAGGCCGAGGAGATGCTGGCCGGCCTGTCCGGCCGCAGCCATGAGGTCTGCACCGGCATCACCGTCTGCCAGGGGGACAAGGTGGTCTCCCAGACGGAGGTGACCCAGGTGACCTTCCGCACCCTCACCAGCCAGGAGATCCAACAGTATGTCCGCACCGGGGAGCCCATGGACAAGGCCGGGGCTTACGGCATCCAGGGCTACGGCGCCCTGCTGGTGGAGGGCATCCGGGGGGACTACAGCAGTGTGGTGGGCCTGCCGGTGTGCCGCCTGGGGCGCATCCTGCAAGACTTCGGCGTGGACTGTCTCGCTCTCTCGGCAGAGCGGGAGGAGGACACCCATTGAAACGACCCTTTCGTCACAAGTGGATCATATGGTTCGCCGCGGCTCTGTCTCTGAGCCTGCTGGCGGTGGCCCTGTCGCCCGTCGCAGACGGGCGGGCAGGACCGCTGCGCAGCGGAATGGAGACGGTGTCGCGGCCTTTTTTACGCCTTTTTTCGCCCGTCACGGAGAAAGTTCGCCAGGCGGAGACCTGGTTCCAGGGCATGGAGGCCCTTGCAGCAGAGAACGAGGCCCTGCGGGCCGACCTGGCCCAGGCGGAGCAGGCGGCCCGGTCCGGGGACTTGGCCCGGCGGGAGAATCAGCGGCTGCGGGACCTGCTGGACTGGTCCTCCGGCCGGGAGGACCTGACCCTGCTGGATGCCTGGGTCCTCGCCCGGACCCCGGACAACTGGCAGCGGTCCGTGACCCTAGACCGGGGGCGCGAGGACGGGGCGGCTGCGGGCCAGTGTGTGGTGGATCAGCACGGGGCCCTGGTGGGCCGGGTGACCCAGGTGGGGCAGGACTGGTGCCAGGTGTCCTTGGTGACGGACCCGGCCTTCCGGGTGACGGCGGTGGGGGTCCACTCGGAGGTCCTGGGCACGGTGGAGGGGGACCTGGGCCGTCTGGCCGCCGGGGAGACCACCCTCACCGGGTTGACCCAGACGGACCCCCTCCAGCTGGGGGAGCCGGTGGTGACCTTTGCCGCCCAGGGGGCCTACCCCGCCGGGCTGCTGGTGGGGACGGTGACCTCCTTAGCCGCCGACCCCGGCGGCCTCACCCAGCGGGGGATCCTGACCCCGGCGGCGGATCTGGAGCGGTTGGGGCAGGTCTTCTTAGTGACTGCCTTCCGGGAGGACGGATGAGGGGGCGGCTGCGCTCCGCCGGGGCAGTGGTCCTGGCGGTGGGGCTCCAGTGGATCCTGGCCCTGTGGGCCGGGAGGACGGTCCCGGTCCTGCTGCTGCCCCTGGTCTGTCTGCTGGGGATGCATCACGGTCCACAAAAAGGGGCAGAATGTGGAATGTTTGCCGGAGCCCTCGGCTGGGCAGGGGGGATTTCCCCCTGGTTTTTGCTGATTTACCCCCTTTTGGGGGGACTGGCGGGAAAAGTTTTCCCCAAAATCGGTGGATTTTGGGGAAACTGGCTCCGGCTCCTGCCGCTGCTGGCGGTGGGGGAGGGGATCTTGCTGCTGCTCCACGGGCCGGAGGGCTGGCCGGTGGCCTGGCGGGAGGGGCTGCTGGCCCTGGTCTGCTCCCCCATGGCGGCGGGACTGGCCCGGATATCTGGCCCGGGACGGAGAGGAGGATGAGGGATGGAACATCGGCGCAGACTGGCGGCCCTTCTGTTTTTGGCGGTGCTGGGGGCCTTTGGGGCGATCCTCTGGCAGATCCAGGTGGTCTCCGGGGCGGCGTACTACGAAACGGCCCGGCAGAGCCAGACCCGGATGGACCCGGCTCCCGCGGCCCGGGGGAAGCTCCTGGACCGGGCGGGACGGATCCTGGCCCAGGACACCGTCACCTGGCAGGCGGTCCTGTCCGCCGCCTGTGATGGGTCCGACCGCCAGCGTCTGCGGACCCTCTGTCAGGCGGAGGGGGTGGACTGGTCCGGGGAGGGTCCGGTGGAGAATGTCACGCCCCGGCTCATGGCCCGCATCCGGGAGAGTGCTTTGTCGGGGGTGACCTTCCGGCTCCAGGTGACGCGCACCGGCAGTGGGACTCTGGCTCCTCACCTGCTGGGGCGGGTGGGAGCCATGAGCCCGGAGGAGTGGGCCGTGTATCAGAAGGCGGGCTACGCCCTGGATGCCCAGGTGGGGAAGGACGGGGCGGAGGCCGCCTTCGAGTCCCTCCTCCACGGGACCCCCGGCACGACCTCTTCTGCGCCTCAGCCGGGGCAGGATGTGACCCTGACCCTGGACCGGGACCTGCAGGCGGCGGCCCGGACGGCGTTACAGACCTTTTTGGACCGCCATCCCCGGGCCACCGGGGGCGCGGTGGTGGCCCTGGATGTGGCCGACGGCGGGGTGCTGGCCATGGTCAGCCTGCCGGATTACGACACGGCTACCTTTTCCGCGGACTACGAGACTCTCGCCCGGGACCGGAACACCCCGCTGGTGAACCGGGCCATCCAGGGGCTGTATGCCCCCGGCTCCACCTTCAAGCTGGTCACCGCCACGGCGGCCCTGGAGGAGGGGTGCCTGACCCCGGAGACCAAAATTTTGGACACCGGGCGGTACACCTATTACAAAAGCCCCCAGCCCCAGTGCTGGCTCTACCGCCAGGAGGGGCGGACCCACGGGTTAGAGACCCTCTCTGAGGCCATCGCGGACTCCTGCAACCTCTTCTTCTACGATGCGGGCCGCCGGGTGGGCATCGAGACCCTGGGGGCCTATGCCCGCGCCCTGGGCCTGGGGGAGAAGACCGGCATCGAGTTGGCCGGGGAGCAGGCCGGGGTGGTGGCGGGTCCTGCCTACAGCGCCGCCGTGGGGGAGACCTGGTACGCCGGGAGCGTCCTGTCTGCGGCCATCGGCCAGGAGAACAACCGCTTCACTCCCCTCCAACTGGCTCACATGACCGCGACTCTGGCCAGCGGGGGCGCGCGGCGGCAGGTCCACCTGCTGAAAAAGGTGGGGGGAGAGGAGACGGCCCCAGTGACCCTGGAAGATCTGGCCCTGGCCCCGGAGAACGTAGCGGCCATCCGGGCGGGGATGCGGGCCGCGGCGGAGGCCGGGGCCCTGGGGGCGGCCTTTCGGGACCTGCCCATGGCGGTGGGGGCCAAGACCGGCTCTGCCCAGGTGGCCGGGGCGGACCTGGCCAACGCGGTGCTGGTGTGCTTTGCTCCCTATGACGCCCCCCAGATCGCCCTGGCCATCGTGGCCGAGCAGGGGGGCAGCGGCTCGGCCCTGGGGCCGGTGGCGGCCCAGATCCTTGGAGCCTGGGCGGGGTGAGCGCACCGGAGAAAAGGCCCCGGCGGTCATCTTGACAAGCCGGGGCCGGACTGATATGATAAAAACAGAAAGGGTACTGCTACGAAGCGGCCGACCCGAGATCGAACGAATGATTAATCCGCTGACCGTTTGGAGGGCAACCAAGCGGTCAGCACGCTTTTATGGACAGTGTCAGGATCAGCACGATCAGACACACAAGACCTTTCCCCATGCAGCTTCACCCCCTTTCCAGGGAGTGGTTGACCGCTGTTGTTGTAACAGCACCTTTCTGGCTCCTCTCGGAGCTTTTGTATCGTAGCATATCGGATTTTGCTTTGTCAATTTTTGTCACCCGCGCCGTAACGGCGCGGGCTTTTCTGCGCTTTCGTATCCTGCGATTTTGAAAGAATGACGTTCTTGACTTGCATTTCTTTCCTTGCTGTGTTACAATAGCTTCAAAATCGACCTGACACAAAGACCACAGACTCTGCGTGAAAGGTGCGGCTGATACGGAGCAAGCGCGGGACGGAGGTCCCGTCCCTTTGTGATACGTTTTTTGCCCCGCCTTTCCCAGGAAAGGCGGGGCTTTGTGCTGCCAGAAAGGAGGGACCGACATGGAGAGCCAAGAGACCCGCGTGGCGGTCATGTCCATCATCGTGGAAAACGGAGACAGCGCCGAGACCATCAACGCCATTCTGCACGACTATGGCCGGTATATCATCGGCCGCATGGGCATCCCCTACCGCCAGCGGAGCATCAACATCATCAGCATCGCCATCGACGCGCCCCAGGACGACATTTCCGCCCTGTCCGGGAAGATCGGCAAGCTCCCAGGGGTCAGCGTGAAGACGGCCTTCTCCCACGTCATCAGCCATGGATAAGAACACCCGTCTCCTCATCGAGACCCTGGCGGCGGACCACCGCCTGCCCTTGGCGGGCTATGAGCACCTCATCGTCCACCGGGACCCGGAGGCCGCCGCCCTGCTGGCGGAAAAGGCCCGGGCCGTCCGGGAGGCCGTCTACGGCAAAGCCGTCTACACCCGGGGCCTCATCGAGATCAGCAACATCTGCAGGAACGACTGCTATTACTGCGGCATCCGGGCCGGCAACGCCGCCTGCGACCGCTACCGCCTGACCCCGGAGGATATCCTGGCCTGCTGCGACGAGGGCTATGACCTGGGCTTTCGCACCTTTGTGCTCCAGGGGGGCGAGGACGGCTATTTCACCGACGAGGTCCTATGTCCCCTTATCCGGACCATCAAGGCCCGCTTCCCCGACTGCGCCGTGACCCTCTCCCTGGGGGAGCGGTCCCGGGAGAGCTATCAGGCCCTCTATGACGCGGGCGCGGACCGGTATCTCCTCCGCCACGAGACCGCCGACGAAGACCACTACCGGCAGCTCCACCCCCCGGCGCTGTCCTTTGCCCGGCGGATGGCATGTCTCCGGGACCTGAAAGAGATCGGCTACCAGGTGGGCTGCGGCTTTATGGTGGGCTCCCCGGGGCAGACCCCGGCCATGCTGGCCAGGGACCTGCACTTCATCGAGACCTTCCGGCCGGATATGTGCGGCATCGGGCCCTTCGTCCCCCACCACGACACCCCCTTCCGGGACCATCCCCCGGGGGAGGCGGAGCTGACCTGCTACCTGCTGTCCATCATCCGCCTCATCGTTCCCAACATCCTCCTGCCGGCCACCACGGCCCTGGGGACCATCCACCCCACCGGGCGGGAGCAGGGGGTCCTGGCGGGAGCCAACGTGGTCATGCCCAATCTATCCCCCCTGTCCGTACGGGAAAAATATGCCCTGTATGACAATAAACTCTGCACCGGCGAGGAATCCGCCCAGTGCAGGGACTGCCTGTCGGCCCGCATGGCGTCGGTGGGCTACACCCTGGTGAACCACCGGGGCGACATCATCCCAGCATCATCTCACGGGGAAGGAACGCCCTGACCCGGAAGAAAGGAAGAAGAGTATTATGGCAAACTATGATCCCAAATCTCTGAAAGCAGAGGAATTCATCCACCACCAGGAGATCCTGGACACCATCGCCTGGGCTGAGGAGAACAAGAACAACGTGGCCCTCATCGACGAGATCCTGGAGAAGGCCCGTCCCAAGCCCAACGGCAGCGGTGTCACCTGCCAAGGTCTGACCCACCGGGAGGCCTCCCTGCTGCTGGCCTGCGAGATCCCCGAAAAGATTGAGAAGATGTATGAGATCGCCGAGGAGATCAAGCTGGCCTTCTACGGCAACCGCATCGTCATCTTCGCCCCCCTGTACCTGTCCAACTACTGCGTGAACGGATGTCTCTACTGTCCCTATCACATGAAGAACAAGACCATCCCCCGGAAGAAGCTCACTCAGGAGGAGGTCCGGCAGGAGGTCATCGCCCTCCAGGACATGGGCCACAAGCGCCTGGCCATCGAGGCCGGGGAAGACCCCAAGAACAACCCCATCGAGTACATCCTGGAATGTATCAAGACCATCTATAGCGTCCACCACAAGAACGGCGACATCCGCCGGGTGAACGTGAACATCGCCGCCACCACCGTGGAGAACTACCGGAAGCTGCGGGATGCGGGCATCGGCACCTACATCCTCTTCCAGGAGACCTACAACAAGGAGAGCTATGAGTACCTCCACCCCACCGGCCCCAAGCACGACTACGCCTACCACACCGAGGCCATGGACCGGGCCATGGAGGGCGGCATCGACGACGTGGGCCTGGGTGTCCTCTTCGGCCTGGAGGGCTATAAGTACGAGTTCGCCGGGCTCATCATGCACGCCGAGCACTTAGAGGCTGTCCACGGGGTGGGCCCCCACACCATCAGCGTGCCCCGCGTGAAGCGGGCCGACGACATCGACCCCGACGAGTTCGACAACTCCATCGACGATGAGACCTTTGCCAAGATCACCGCCTGCATCCGTCTGGCCGTGCCCTACACCGGCATGATCATCTCCACCCGTGAGTCGGAGGAGGTCCGCTCCAAGCTCCTGCGGCTGGGCATCTCCCAGGTCAGCGGCGGCTCCCGCACCTCTGTGGGCGGCTACACCGAGGCCGAGCGGCCCCACGACACCGAGCAGTTCGACGTGTCTGACCAGCGGTCCCTGGACGAGGTGGTGAAGTGGCTCATGGACAGCGGCCACATCCCCTCCTTCTGCACCGCCTGCTACCGGGAGGGCCGCACCGGTGACCGGTTCATGGCCCTGTGCAAGAACGGCCAGATCCTCAACTGCTGCCACCCCAACGCCCTCATGACCCTCACCGAGTACCTGGTGGACTACGCCTCGGAGGAGACGAAGAAGGTGGGCTTCGAGACCATCGAGAAAGAGCTGGCCCGGATCCCCAAGGAGAAGGTCCGCGCCATCGCCCAGCAGAACATCGAAGACATCAAGAATTCCAACCGGAGAGACTTCCGGTTCTAAATCCGTGAAAAACCCGCCCGAAAACGCACAAAATCAGCGTTTTCGGGCGGGTTTTTCTCAGGTTTAGAAAGGGGATGGCTTCATCCTTCCTCCGCCGTCACCCACACCGTCTGGACCGTCCGGCCGGAGGCGTCCTCGGCGAAGACCTCCACCTCCGCCTGGTAGACGGCATCGGCCCGACCCTCGTAGACCAGCTGCTCCTGGTGGCTCTGGCCCTCGGCCCAGAGCCCCGGGGTGTCCGGGCCGTAGGAGAGGGCCGGGACCGGCTCCGGGTCATAGGGGCCCATGCGATACAAGGTCACCCGCTGCACCCCCGCCGCCGTGGCCTGGTCCGTTCCCTTCACCAGGAACGACAGGCAGACCTGGCCGTCCGTCGTCTGGCCTAGGGCCAGGGCATAGCCCGCCATGGGGGCGCTCTCCACGCTGACCCAGTGGTCCTTCCAGGCAAACCCGGGGCGGACCACCACCGCCGACACGGTCACCACCGTCAGCAGGAGCACCAGCAGGCAGGCCGCCAGCAAGCGCCGCCTGAAGAAGGTCCTGGGCCGCAGCTTTCGTCCCCCATACAGGGGCGCGTCCAACCCGGCATAGACCCGGTCGAAGTCCGTCCGGGCCCGGGCCACGTCGGGGGTCTCCGTCTCCCGGCGGGCCAGCTCGGCCAGCACCGCCTCGACGACATCCAGGTCCTCCGTCTCCCGCAGCAGGCGCTGCAATTCCTCTGTAGACTGTGTGCTGTAGTTCGACATCGCGCTCACCTCACCACGCTGGAAACTGCTTGCGCAGCTTTTTTCGGATGCGCTGCATCCGCTTCTGACAGGCCGCCACGGTAATGCCCAGGGCCTGGGCCGCCGCCTGATAGCTCTTCTCCTCCAGGGCGACCAGCTGCACCAGGGTCAGCTCTTCCTCGGTTAACAGGCTCTGGATCCGTGCCTTGGCCTGGTGCAAGGCCTCCCGCTCCTCCACCTGCCCCAGGTGGTCCTGGGCGGTGGGTTCCCGGCCCAGGTCCTCCCAGGGGATCATCCATTTTTTCCACTGGGCCCGGGACCGAAACACGTGCATACACTTGTATTTGGCGGTTTTCAGCAGCCACCGCTTGGGCTGCTCGGCTGAGAGCAGCTCGTCCAGGTGGAGCAGGGCCGTGAGGAACACGTCCTGGGCCACCTCCTCCGCTACGGAAGGGTTCTGCACGATGGCCTGCGTATAGCGATAGACATCCGGGAAAAACCGGGTGTAGAGTGCGTCAAAAAATTCTTTCTCCGCGCGGGTCACTGGCCTCTCTCCCTTCCCTTTTTATTATCAAAGGGCCAGGACCCAAAGTCAAGGAAAATACTTTTGCAAATCCTGTCCGTTTTTCGTTTCTGGTGGAATATATTAAGATACGGCAAAAATAAAATTAATTTTCTTTCCTCAAAATACAAATAACACATTATTTTTTGCAGAGAATCGAGTGAAATGTGTCCACATTTTCTTTTTGATGGAATGTATGATTGAGGATTAAATTTATCCTCTAAATTACAAAGGGAAGGATTTTTCAAATGAAGAACAATGCTCTCAAAACCGCCGTTGCCTTGACCTTGTTTCTGATAGCCTTTTTGATTTTGATCATTCCCTGGAACGGTGCATCGGCAGCGCAGCAAGTCTCTCCCCAGCAGGACACCCTCCCCGGTGAGCCCACCCTGGTCAGCGGGGAGGCCATCGACACCCGCTTTGACCGGACCTGCTATCTGACCGACCGGAACGGGGAGACCCTGTCCTTCTGGGCGGAGAACCTGGGCACCGGTGACGTGGTCCTCATGGTCAACGGCCAGGCCCCCAGACCATCGCCGCCGGGGCGGTGGGCCAGGTCACCGTCCCGCTGACCTACTTCACCCGGGCCTATCACTGCTCCGCGGTGCCCGCCCAGGAGGGGGACCTGCTCCACATCCAATACTGCCTGGTCCAGGGAGGGGAAACTGCATGAAACGCATTATTATTGCCTTCGCCCTCCTGCTGATCGGTCTGCTGGCCGCCTGCGGCGGCACCCCAGCCGATGACGGGACCATCCACACCACCGAGCTACGGGCCGGGCGCTATCAGTGCAGCGTGGACGTGCAGATAAGCGGCGACCTGGACCCGGACGACGGCGACTGGCTCACCTTCTCTGTGGTCAACCAGGGGGAGGGGCCCCTCCGCCTCTGCCTGAACGAGGACGAGCAGAACGCCGTCGTGGTGGTCCCCGGGGAGAGCGGCGCCGTCACCGGAATGTTCGGGGCGTTTTCCAAGACATACGCCTGCCAGGCCGCCCCCATGGACGGCAGCCCCGTGGCCATGACCTACACCCTGACCCAGAGCAGCGTTTCGCCGTAATGGGGTGGGGGGATATTGCTGACGCAGGGGCGGGTCGGTGAGGGCATCGGTCCGCCCCTGCGTCGTCTCCTATTTAGAAAAGTCCAAAAACGCCGCTTCGGTCGCAGTGGCGTTTTTGGACTTTTCTAAAAAAGTGTTAGTTTTGTCAGCTAAGGGTACCGACCGTAATAACACAATGGAGTTGCAATATCTTCTGCTTTAACACAGATTCCATCTGCAGAAAATAACGCACAGCTGGGGGCCTCTTTAGAATAGTTCAACTGTTCTGTGCAAACGACAGTTTCATCATCACACAGATCCAGTTGCGCATAGAAGTGTTGAACATTTCTACGCAAAACAGTATAATTATATAAACGGATGAATATCAATATTATTTTTTTATGCAAGAGCAAAACTTTTATTTGAATTTCGAAAGGAGAGATCGTGATGTTTCGTCAAATCAGTCTGCTCAGTTTCCTGCTCCTGCTGCTCCTGGGCCTTTCTGCCTGCGGCCCCGGGGAGGGGTGCGACGAAGGCTATTTTTCCGGCACCCTTCTCTCCGTGGATGCGGAGCAGGCGGTCGTTCGGTTGGACCCGGAGGATCCGACGGAATTGCTGGAACGATGCACGGAAGTGCAGTTTCCCTCCATCGACTATGAGCGCGAGAACGCGCCGCACCTGACCCCCCAAGTGGGCGATTGGGTGGACGGGATCTACTCCACCTCCCGGTTCCCTGTCGAGCAGGTCACGGACACGAGGGCGGAGATTTTTGTGTACGGCTGGGGCCTGCCCCAGTATCAGTGCAAGGGAACGGTCCGCGCCGTGGAGGATGGCTGGGTCATCCTGACGGTCACGGACCCGTGCGGGGAACCGCTCCTGGAGCAGATGGAGGAGCTTTGGCTCTCCGAGGCGGAGCTGCGCACGGCGGGCGGCGGCGACCACACAGAGGAGTCCTTCGCGCCGGGGGATGCCCTGCTGGTGACCTGTGTCCGGCACGCGGCCCCTTCCGTTCCCCAGCAGGTTTCGCCGACCTATTGGAACCGCCTGCCGTGATGGGGGAGGACGCCGGGCGGGTGAGGTTGAGGGTATCGCGACCCAGAGCCCCCCTTGTTAAAGGGGGGAGGGCCACGAAGTGGCGGGGGGATTCCCGGTGACCACCAACGTTGGTACAGGAATCCCTCCACCGCCTGACGGCGGTCCCCCTCCCTTTGACAAGGGAGGCTTTGCGATGGAGGAGCCACCAAAGGGGGAGGCAAGGGGGATAGAAGAACCCTCCAAGATAGCCCCCGGATCCTATCCTATTTCCTCTTGCAATGGTATCTACTTCGTAGTATTATATATTAGATATCATTCCAAGACCAAGGAGGGATGGATCTGTTATGACCCATACATCGTTAAAAACCTGTTGTCAGTGCGCCACCTGCAGTCTGGTCTCCGGCTGCCTGGTCCGCGCGTTAAAGTATTTATCCCGGAAGGACAGCCGCATCCAGGCCGAGGCCCGGAACTGGGCCCCGGGGAAGACCCTGCGGCTGGAGGTCCCCGGGGCCTCCGGCTTCACCATCACTGGTGATCAGAAGGGCTTCCGCACCCTGCCCAAGGGGACCGAGGGGGATGTGACCATCCGCTTCAAAAGCCCCGCCGACGCCTTCCGGGTCTTCACCGGGCAGCTCAGCGTGGCCCAGGCCTACGCCCAGCACAAGTTCGTCCTGCGGGGGGACATGGGCCTGGCCATGCCCTTTGTCCGGTGCATCGACCTGACCGAGGGCTATCTCTTCCCGGCCTTCTGGGCCAAACGGCTGCTGAAGCGGCTGCCGAAGAAGGAAGTGTCCGCCGCCAAGGTCTACCGGGCCATTCTGCTGGGGAGGTGAGGACATGGGAGCTTACTACGAGTTCAAGCTGCCTGGGAAGATCCTCTCCGGGTCCGAGGCCCTGGAGCACATCCCCCACGAGCTGAACACCCTGGGGGCCTATCGGCCCCTGCTGCTCAGCGACGAGGGCCTGGAAAAGGCCGGGGCGGTGAAGACCCTGGTGGCCGCTCTGGCCCAGGGGGGCATGACCACCGTGGAGACCTTCTGCCGCATCCCGCCGGACTCCTCCATCCAGGTGGTGAACCAGGCGGCGGCCCTGTTCCGGCGGTTGGGGTGCGATGCCCTCATCGCCCTGGGCGGCGGCTCCGTCATCGACACGGCCAAGGGGGTGGGCATGGTCCTGGCCCAGGCGGGCCACGACCTGCTGGAGGTGGCCGGGTGCGAGGTCCTGCCCCGGGGAGACCATGTGCCCTTCGTGGCGGTCCCCACTACCGCTGGGACCGGCAGCGAGGCCACCATCGTCTCCGTCATCCACAACCCGGAGACCAGGGTGAAGATGGAGTTCATCAGCTATCATCTCCTGCCCGACGTGGCGGTGCTGGACCCCCGCATGACCGAGACCCTGCCCCCGCGGATCACCGCCGCCACCGGCTTCGATGCCCTGGTCCACGCCATCGAGGCGGCCACCTGCCTCCAGCGCAACCCGGTGAGCGATGCCTTTGCCGAGAAGGCCATGGGCCAGCTGGCCCGGGCTCTGCCGGTGGCTGTCCGGGAGGGGAAGAACCGAAAGGCTCGCATGGTCATGGCCAACGGAAGCCTGCTGGCCGGAGCGGCCTTTTCCAACTCTATGGTGGGCCTGGTCCATGCCATCGGCCACGCCCTGGGCGGCGTGTGCCGGGTGCCCCACGGGGAGGCCATGACCATCCTGCTGCCCGCCGTCATGCGCTATAACCTGCCCCAGTGCGGGGAACGCTACGGAGAGCTGCTCCTCCACCTGGCCGGACCGGAGGTCTACGCCCAGACCCCGGCGGACCAAAGAGGGGAGAGGACCATCGAATTTTTAACGGCCCTGCGCCGGGAGCTGTCCCAGCTCTGCGGCCTGCCCACCTGCCTGCGGGACACTGGCAAGGTGACGGAGGCCGACTTTGACGCGGTGGCCCGGACCGCCCTGAACGACGGGGCCATCGTGGTGAACCCCGCCCAGGCGGACTATGACGACATCATTGCCATTTTGAAGGAGGTCTGGTCATGAACCCTGTCCCCCATGTGGAGATCATTGAACGCACCGTGGCCCGCCAGCGGGCCTATTTCCGCACCGGCGCCACCCGGCCGGTGGCCGTCCGGGTCAAGGCCCTCCAGCGGCTGCGGGAGGAGCTGATCGCCCGGGAGCCTCTGATCCTGGAGGCCCTCCAGGCGGACCTGAACAAATCCCAGTTTGAGGGATATATGTGCGAGGTGGGCCTGTGCCTGGACGAGATCGGCTATCTCATCAAGAAGGTGCCCGGCTGGGCCAAGCCCCAGCGGAAGCCCACCCCCCTGGCCCAGTTTGCCGCCCGGAGCTATGAGCTGCCGGAGCCTTACGGGGTCACCCTGGTCATGTCCCCCTGGAACTATCCCGTCCTGCTGAGCCTGGAGCCGCTCTTCGGAGCGGTGGCCGCAGGCAACTGCGTCATCCTGAAGCCCAGCGCCTATGCGCCCCATGTGAGCCACGCCCTGGCGGACCTCATCGCCGCCGTCTTCCCGCCGGAGTGGGTGGCGGTCATCGAGGGGGGCCGCGCCCAGAACGCCGCCCTGCTGGAGCAGCGCTTCGACTACATCTTCTTCACCGGCAGCGTGGACGTGGGCAAGGAGGTCATGGCCAAAGCCAGCCGCCACCTGACCCCCGTGACCCTGGAGTTGGGCGGGAAAAGCCCGGTCATCGTGGACAAGACGGCCAACATTCCCCTCACCGCCAAGCGGCTGGCCTTTGGCAAGCTCCTGAACGCCGGGCAGACCTGCGTGGCCCCGGACTATTGCCTGGTGGACCGGGCGGTCCAGGAGGAGCTGGTGGCCCATCTGAAGAAGCAGTTCGTGCAGATGCTGGGGGAGGCCCCCATGGAAAACCCGGACTTCGTCCGTATCATCAACCGGAAGCATTACGATCGGCTTCAGGGGCTGCTGGAGGGGGAGCACATCCTTTTCGGCGGCGGCCACCGCAGCGACCCCGACGGGGATAGCGGCTGGATCGCTCCCACCTTGGTGGCGGACACCCTGGAGGGCCGGTCCAAGCCCATGGGGGAGGAGATCTTCGGGCCTATCCTGCCCATCATCCCCTATGAGACCTTGGACCAGGCTATCGACTTTATCAACGACCGGGAGAAACCCCTGGCCCTGTACCTCTTCACCAAGTCCAAGCGGGTGCAGCAGCAGGTCATGGACCGCTGCTCCTTCGGCGGCGGCTGTGTCAACGACACCATCATCCACCTGGCCACCCATCACATGGGCTTCGGCGGCGTGGGGGCCAGCGGCATGGGGAGCTACCACGGCAAGAAGAGCTTTGACACCTTCACCCACTACCGCTCCATCGTGGACAAGGCCACCTGGATGGACCTGCCCATGCGGTACCTGCCCTACAAAAAGGGCAACGAAAAGCTCCTGCGGATGTTCTTGAAGTAA
>CAYNZG010000007.1:2800-17607 GCA_964401525.1 uncultured Ruminiclostridium sp. | reverse complement strand
CGGCCTACTTCGTGGCCAAGGCTCCCCGGCTGGTAAAGGGAGTCCTGGACGGGATTCTGACCGGCACCCTGAAGACCCAGATCCAGGAGGGGGCTGCCTGCGACCTCTTCCTCTCTGCGGGGCAGAAGCAGATGGACCAGATGGATGCCCAGGGGGGCGAGGAGAACACCGAGGGCCTGGACCTGGTGCTGGAGGGCACCCGGTTCGATATTTTAGAGAATAAGGTGGCCTTGGCGGTCCCGGAGGGCAACCCCGCTGATATCCAGTCCTACGAGGACCTGAGCGCGGCCCTGTCCCAGGGGACGGTCCTGCTGGCCATGGGCAACGCCGATGTGCCCGTGGGGCAGTACACCCAGAAGATCCTGGCCTACTATGGCCTGGACGAGACCGCCCTGGCCCAGGCCGGGTGCCTCACCTATGGCTCTAACGTGAAGGAGGTCGCCGCTCAGGTCCGGGAGGGGGCCGTGGACTGCGGCATCATTTACCAGACCGATGCCTTCGCTGAGGGCCTCACCGTGGTGGACACGGCCACGGCGGAGCAGTGCGGTCAAGTGATCTATCCCGTGGCGGTGATGAAACACGCGGCCCATCCGGACTTGGCGCGAGACTTTTTGGACTACCTGACCGGGGAGGAAGCCGCCGAGGTCTTTGCCGCGGTGGGCTTCACCCCGCTGACCTGACCGAACAGAGGAGGACGGACCGTGGATTGGTTTCCGCTCTATAATTCTATCCGCATCGCTCTCGTCAGCACGGGGATCGTCCTGGTGGCGGGGATCGTTGCGGCCTACTTCGTGGCCAAGGCTCCCCGGCTGGTAAAGGGAGTCCTGGACGGGATCCTGACCCTGCCCTTGGTGCTGCCGCCCACGGTGGTGGGCTATCTTTTGCTGCGGGTGATGGGTCCCCAGCGGCCGGTGGGCCGGTGGTTCCTGACCTGCTTCGACCTGCGGCTGACCATGGTCTGGTGGGCGGCCATCGCCGCTACGGCGGTGATCATCTTCCCGCTGATGTACCGCACGGCCCGGGGAGCTTTTGAGGCCTTTGACGAAAGCCTGGCCTATGCGGCCCAGACCCTGGGCCTGTCCAACGCCTATATTTTCTGGCGCATCCGTCTGCCCAACTGCCGCCAGGGCATCCTGGCCGGGACGGTGCTGGCCTTCGCCCGGGCCTTGGGGGAGTACGGGGCTACCAGCATGCTCTGCGGCTATATTCCCGGCCGCACGGCCACCATCTCCACCACGGTCTATCAGCTCTGGCGGACCAACGACGATGGCTTAGCCCTGCGCTGGGTGCTGCTGAACCTGGCCATCTCCTTCGTGGTGCTGCTGGCGATGAACCTGTTGGAAAAGAGACCGAAGAAGGGGGGGCGCTGAATGGCACTGTCGGTCGAGATCGAAAAAAAGCTGCCGGGGTTCCACCTGGCTATGCAGTTCCAGACCGGGGAGGAGACCCTGGCCCTGTTGGGGGCCTCCGGCAGCGGCAAGAGCATGACCCTGCAATGCATCGCCGGGGTCCTGCGGCCGGACCGGGGCCGGATCGTTTTGGACGGTCAGGTCCTCTTTGACTCCGCCGCAGGTATCGACTTGCCGCCCCAGGCCCGGCGGACGGGGCTCCTGTTCCAGAACTACGCCCTGTTCCCCAACATGACGGTGTCCCAGAACCTGCTGGCCGGAGCCAGACGGGAGCCGGATCGGAAAAAACGCCGGACGGCGGCCCGGGACATGGCGGCGCGGTTCGGTCTGGAGGGATTGCTGGACCGCCGCCCGGCCCAGCTCTCCGGGGGCGAGCAGCAGCGGGTGGCTCTGGCCCGCATCCTGATCTCTGCCCCTTCGCTGCTGCTGCTGGACGAGCCCTTTTCCGCCCTGGACAGCCACCTGCGCTTCCGGCTGGAGCAGGAGGTGCGGTCGGTCATCCGCAGCTTTGGCAAGACCGTCCTGCTGGTCTCCCACGACCGGGAGGAGGTTTTCCGCATGGCGGATCAGGTGGCGGTGGTGAACGCAGGACAGGTGGAGCAGCTCGGCCCCAGAGAGATGGTCTTCCGCAGACCGACTACCTGGGCGGGCGCTGCCCTCACCGGCTGCCAGAACCTCTCCCGGGCGGTCCCCACAGGGCCGGACCGGGTCCGGGCACTGGACTGGGGAGCGGAGCTGCGGCTGTCCGCCCCGGCGGAGAACGTCAGCGCCGTGGGCCTCCGGGCGGCGGCCCTGCGGCCGGGGCAGGGGGAGAATGCTCTGCTCTGCCGGGTGGAGGAGTGCCTGCAGAATCCCCGGTCTGCCCTGGTGCTGCTCCGGCCCCGGGGCATGACCGGGACCCTGGTCTGGGAGACGGACCAGGCAGTCCCCGTGGGCGGGGAGCTTTGGCTCACCCTGCCGCCGGAGGAGATCCTCCCCCTGGGGGAGGCAGAAAGGATGGAAGGACCATGAAAAAACTACCGGTAGAACAGGCTGTGGGCCGGGAGCTCTGCCACGACATCACCGCCATGCGGGACGGCTTCAAGGGAGCCGCCTTCCGGCGAGGCCATGTCATCGCGGAGGAGGACATCCCCCAGCTGCTGGACCTGGGGAAGCGGACGGTCTTCGTCTGGGAGCCTCAGGCCGGGGAGCTCCATGAGGAGGACTGTGCCCGGCGGCTGGCCGCCATGGCCCCCGTGGAGGGGGCGGACTACACGGAGCCTGCCGAGGGCAAGACCCTGCTGCTGGCCCGGCAGCGAGGGCTGTTCCGGGTGGACCGGGCCCTGCTGGAAGCGGTCAACAGCATCGGAGACATCACCATCACCACCCTGCCGGACCACTACCCGGTGGAGGAGGGGGCACGGCTGGCCTCCATGCGCATCGTCCCCCTGGTGACTCAGGAGAACCGGATCCGACAGGCGGAGG
Organism: uncultured Ruminiclostridium sp.; assembly: GCA_964401525.1. GTDB lineage: Bacteria > Bacillota > Clostridia > Oscillospirales > Oscillospiraceae > Evtepia. The sequence continues at coordinate 14,734 of CAYNZG010000007.1, read as the reverse complement.
ACCTGTGCCGGGGCCGGAAGCTCCTGGACCTGCGGCCCTACCGGACCAAGCGGGTGGGCATCGTCATCACCGGCTCGGAGGTCTACACCGGGCGCATCCAGGACAAGTTCGAGCCGGTCCTGCGGGAGAAATTAGCGGCTTACCCCAGTCAGATCGTGGGGGTCACTGTCTGTGACGATGACCTGGACATGATCCTGGGGGCGGCCCAGGCCCATTTGGACCGGGGCGCGGACCTGCTGATCTTCACCGGCGGGATGTCCGTGGACCCGGATGACCTGACCCCCACGGCCATCGAGCGGCTGGGGGCTGAGCTGGTCTCCTATGGGGTCCCGGCCCAGCCGGGGAACATGACCCTGCTGGCCTACCTGGGGCAGATCCCGGTGCTGGGGGTCCCCGGCGCGGCCATCAGCTTGCCCACCACCCTGCTGGATGTGCTGCTGCCCGCCCTCTTTGCTGAGGAGCGTCTGACGAAGCAGGACCTGATCTGCCTGGGAGACGGGGGGCTGTGCCAGCTCTGCCGCCCCTGCCACTGGCCCAACTGCACCTTCGGCCGCTATTGAGAAAGGCTTGCCACCGTTACGGGCGGGTGGTAAAATAAAAAACACACTATCCCTCACTGGTTTACGACCACGTCCCCGCGCGCCCAGCCGGGAGGCGTGAGCGGGAAGGCATTTCTATTACTTTTTAAGCAACGATAGAACAACGCGGGAAAGGAAGAACGGCATGAGACAGATGTTCCAAGTCATGGAGGCGCGGCTGCTGGCCGGGGAAGCCCTGGTCTTAGTGACCATCACTGCCGCCACCGGAGCCACGCCTCGGGGGATCGGCACCAGGATGCTGGTGGGAACGACCGGGCGACTCTGCGGCACCATCGGCGGCGGCGCGGTGGAGCACCGGGCCGAGCAGATGGCCCTCCGGGTGCTGGAGGAGAAACAGTCGTTGCAGCACGGTTTTTCCCTGACCCGCAACGATGTGGAGGACCTGGGGATGATCTGCGGCGGCGCAGTGGAGGTCTTTTTCCACTACCTCCCGACGGGAGACGAAGGGGCCCTCGCCCTGTGCCGGGAGGCCCAGCGGCGCTTTGCCGCCGGGACGGCCCTGTGGCTCCTGTCGGACATCGGCCACGGCGGGGCCTTGAGCCTGTACACCCGGGAGGAGGGCCTGTTTGGCGCGCCCTGCCCGGACTGGCTGCCCGCCTGCTTAGGCCGCCGCCCCCAGCACATCCAGCAGGACGGGGCGGACTACTGCGTGGAGCAGATCAACAGCCCCGGCCGGGTGTATATCTTCGGCTGCGGCCATGTGTCCCAGCAGCTGGAACCGGTCCTCACCCGGGTGGGCTTCCGGTGCGTCCTGCTGGATGACCGCCCGGAGTTTGCCGACAAAGCCCTCTTTCCCACGGCGGAGGAAGTCCGCGTCATCGACTTCCGGGCCATCGCCGACACGGTGGACATCGGCCCGGAGGACTACGTCTGCATCATGACCCGGGGCCACGCCTATGACACGGAGATCCAGGCCCAGGTCCTGCGGAAGCGGCCCTGCTATGTGGGGGTCATCGGCAGCAAGCGGAAGGCCGCCGGGGTCCGCAAGGTCCTGGCCGAGCAGCACGGTCTGCCGGAGGAACTGCTGGACCTGGTGACAACCCCTATCGGCCTGTCTATCGGGGCGGAGACCCCGGCGGAGATCGCCATCTCCATCGCCGCGCAGCTGATCCAGGTCCGGGCGGACCGGGCCGACCACTGAAAGGGAGGAGAACATGGAAGAAGAGACCATCGTGTTTTGTAAGGGCGGCGGCTGCACCGCCAAGCTGGGGGCCGGGGTCCTGGACCGGGTCCTCTCCCGGCTGCCCAAGGGTCCCAGGGACCCGGACCTGCTCATCGGGTACGACAGCAAGGATGATGCTGCCGTTTACCGGCTCACCGAGGACCTGGCCATGGTCCAGACCCTGGATTTTTTCCCGCCCATGGTAAAGGATCCCTACACCTTCGGTAAGATCGCTGCGGCCAACGCGCTCAGCGATGTCTACGCCATGGGGGGCACCGTGAAGACCGCCCTGAACATCGTCTGCTTCCCGGAGACCATGGACCTGAACATCCTGGGGGAGATCCTCCGGGGTGGGGCGGAGATGGTCCGGGCAGCCGGAGGTGTGTTGGCCGGAGGCCACTCCATCGCCGACGACGGGGTGAAGTATGGCCTGTCCGTCACCGGCGTGGTCCACCCCGATCGCATCTATCCCAACAACGGCGGTCAGGTGGGGGATCTGCTGATCCTGACCAAGCCCTTGGGGGTGGGCATCGTCTGCACGGCGGACCGGGTGGAGGAGGCCTCGCCGGAGGCCCTAGACCAGGCCATCTGCTGGATGACCACCTTAAATAAGGAGGCGGCGGCCTGTTGCCGGAGCTATGCCATCCACGCCTGCACGGATGTGACGGGCTTTGGCTTCCTGGGCCATCTCCACGAGATGCTGGACGGGAAGCTCTCCTGCCAGGTCTATGGCGGCCAGGTGCCGGTGATCCCGGAGGCCCTGGACTACGCCGGGGAGTTCCTGCTCACCGGAGCCGGGCAGCGGAACCGGAACCACACCGGGCCTTATGTGGAGTTTCAGAGGGTCCCCTTCTCCATGGAGGAGGTCCTCTTTGATCCCCAGACCTCCGGCGGGCTGCTCATCGCCCTGCCCCGGGAGGAGGCCCCCAGGCTGTTGGCCGACCTGCGAAAGACCGGTCTGCCCGCCCAGATCGTGGGGGAACTGACAGAACGAACCGCGGTGGAGATCACCGTGACCATGGAATGATCGGAGGAATACAAACATGATCAAGCACGTGAACGCCTTAGGGGACACCTGCCCCGTCCCTGTGGTCAAGACAAAGAACGTCATCAAGGAGCTGGGCGACCAGGGGGGCACGGTGGAGATCTTGGTGGACAACGAGATCTCCGTCCAGAACCTGACCAAAATGGCCAACCAGAAGGGCTACGGAGTTCGGTCTGAGAAGGTGGCTGAGGGCCAGTTCCAGGTGACCATGGAGGTGGGAGCCGGGACCGCAGCCCAGGAAGAGGAGGAGGCTCCCGTGGTCTGCGCCGTCCCCGCCGGGGGCAAGCGCAACATCGTGGTGGCCGTGACCGCCCCGGTGATGGGCTCCGGCAACGACGAGCTGGGTGCCGTCCTCATGAAGGGATTCCTCTTTGCCCTCACCCAGCAGGATCAGCTTCCCACCACCATCCTGTTCTATAACGGCGGGGCTACCCTGACCACGGAGGGGTCCGCCTCTCTGGAGGACCTGAAGAGCCTGGAGGCCCTGGGGGTGGAGATCCTCACATGCGGCACTTGTCTGAACTACTACGGCCTGACCGACAAACTCCAGGTGGGCGAGGTGACCAATATGTATGTGATCGCAGAGAAGCTCACTGGGGCTGACTTGGTGGTGAGACCGTAAATGCGCCGGAAACGACCGGCTCTCATCATCACCTTTTCCTCCACCACCGATGCCATGGCGGTGGAGGCCCACTGTCATGCCCAGGGGCTGCCCGGGCGGCTGATCCCCGTGCCCCGGGAGATCACCGCCGGGTGCGGCCTGGCCTGGAAGACCGAGCCGGGCGGGGAGGAGACCTTCGCCCGGGCCCTGACCGCTCTGGGGGTCCGGTGGGAGGCTATGCAGGTGTTGGAGCTTTGGGGATGAAGGGAGCACACCGATGATCTATTTGGATAACGCAGCCACCACCCGGCAAAAGCCCCAGGCGGTCATCGACGCGGTGGTGCAAGCCATGACCACCCTGGGCAACGCCGCCCGGGGCGGCCACGACAGCGCCCTGGAGGCATCCCGGGCAGTCTATGAGACCCGGCGCAAGGCGGCGAAGCTCTTCGGCTGCCCCCGGGCGGACCATGTGGTCTTTACGGCCAATTCCACCGAGGCCCTGAACATCGCCCTGAACGGGCTGTTTTCTCCGGAGGACCACGTTATCACCACGGACCTGGAGCACAACTCGGTCCTTCGGCCCCTGTACCGGCTGGAGGACGCGGGGGTGATCTCGTTGAGCTTCGTGGAGGCGGACCGACATGGGCGGGTGGACTATGGGCAGTTCTCCCGGCTGCTCCGGCCGGAGACCCGGGCCATCGTCTGCACCCATGCCTCCAACCTCACCGGGCAGGTCTTAGACCTGGCCCGGCTGGGGAAGATGACCCGGGCGCGGGGCATCCTCCTGGTGGTGGATGCGTCCCAGACGGCAGGGTGTCTGCCCATCCACATGGAGGAGATGGGCATCGACGTGCTCTGCTTCACCGGCCACAAGGGCCTCATGGGTCCCCAGGGGACTGGGGGGCTGTGCATCCGGCCGGGGGTGGAGATCCGCCCCTTCAAGGTGGGGGGAAGCGGCGTGCAGTCCTACCGCAGGGAGCAGCCGCCGGAATATCCTACTCGGTTAGAGGCCGGGACCCTGAACAGCCACGGCCTCATGGGACTGTCAGCAGCCTTCGACGTGATCGAACAGGTGGGCGTGGAGACCATCCAGGCCCACGAGCGGGCCCTCATGGACCGCTTCGCTTCCGCCGTGCAGGCCATCGAGGGCGTGACGGTCTACGGGGACCTCTCCGGCCCTAAGACCGGCGTGGTGGCCCTGAACATCCGGGACTATGACTCCGGCGCGGTGTCCGATGTGCTCAGCCAGGACTATGGCATCGCCACCCGGCCGGGAGCCCACTGCGCCCCCCGGATGCACGCGGCTCTGGGCACCCAAGACCAGGGAGCCGTCCGGTTCAGTGCCTCCTGGTTCACCACGGAGGAGGAGATCGACGCGGCCATCCGGGCCGTGCGGGAGCTGGCAGAAGAAGTGGAATAAAAAAGGATCGCCATCGACTTTCGTCGGTGGCGATCTTTTTCAGTCAGAATTCCTCTTACAGTGTATGGAGCGCGTTCCCGCGCGCCCAGCCGGTGGGCGCGCCATGGACAGCCTGTCGATCCAGAGCCGCAGGCACGATGGCGGGATCCGAGCCACATCCCTGTAGGGCATTTCCTGCCTCAACGGGGTCCAGGGGCGGAGCCCCAGCGCTCTTTTATCCCCATTTTCTCTGGAGAAAATGGGGATAGTTCAAGAGTTGGCGCAGTCATGGGCAGCTCCGGTGAGGGTGTCCAGCCCGTGGCCCAGAGGCTCGATGATGTATTCCAAGCATTCCCGGACGGCCTTGGGGCTGCCGGGGAGGTTCACGATGAGGGTCCGGCGGCGGATGCCTGCTGCTGCCCGGGTGAGCATGGCCCGCTTGGTGATCTGCAGGGAGTAGGCCCGCATGGCCTCCGGGATGCCGGGCACCGCTCGCTCGATGATGTCCCCGGTGGCCTCGGGCATGCAGTCCCGGGGGGAGAGCCCGGTGCCGCCGGTGGTGAGGAGCAGGTCGGCCAGCCCCTCGTCGGCGATGTGGGCCATGGCCTGGGCAAGCTGCTCCCGCTCGTCGGGCAGGATGGTGGTGGAGACCACGGTGTAGCCGTGTTCCGTCAGGATGCGGGCGATCTCCGGGCCGCTTCGGTCCTCCCGCTGGCCTCGGAAGCTGCTGTCGCTGGACACCAAAATGGCCGCCCGGCGGCCGGGAGCGGAGACCACGGTCATGGAGTCCCCGGCGGCGATGGTCCCGCCCTCCAGGACCCGGGCGAAGACCCCTTCCGTGGGCATGATGCACTCGCCCATCTTCTGAAAAATGGCGCAGCCGTGGTGGCAGGTCTTGCCGATCTGGGTGATCTCCAACAGGACGCTGCCGCAGCGCAGCCGGGTCCCAACGGGAAGGGCTGGGAAGTTCAGACCGGAGACCAGCAGGTTCTCCCCAAAGGCCCCGGGCACGATCTCCGCGCCTTTGGCCTGGAAGGCCTGAAAGGTCTCGTAGCGCAGCAGACTCACCTGGCGGTGCCAGGTCCCGGCGTGGGCATCCCCCTCCAGGCCCCAGTTGGCCCGGAGCTGGGCGGAGCCTACGTTCTCCTTGGGGGTCCCCTTTTCCGGGCTGGTGCAGACGGCGATGACGGTTCCCATGGTGTTATCCTCCAAACTGATGCATCCGTTGTGTTTCGTCCTCCGGGGCGGGCGGGCCGCCGAAGTGATGAGCCTTGGGTTTCTGGCGGATGGCGGCGGTGATTCGGGCCAGTAGATCCCGGTCCGAGGCCCCGCCGCGCAGAGGCCCGCGCAGGTCCGTGCCCTGGGAGAACTGCAGGCAGGTCTTCAAAAATCCGGTGGCGGTCAGCCGGACCCGGTTGCAGTCCTCGCAGAACCGATGGCTCAGGGGACTGATCCACCCCACCGTGCCCTGGAACCCGGGCAGGCGGCAGTATTCCGCCGGGCCGCTGCCCGGCGGTCTCTCCGTGGGGGAGAGGGGACCGAAACGGTCCTGTAAAAGCTGCTTGGTCTCTGCAGGGGAGGGGGGCGCGAAGGCCTTGCCCCGGCCCAGGGGCATCATTTCGATGAAGCGCACATGGACGGGCAGGTCCCGGGCCAGCGCCGCCACATCCCACAGGGCCTGGGCCGGGTCTGCGGGGACGCAGTTGACCTTCACGGGCAGGCCGCTCCCAGCGGCCAGACGAAGGCCCGCCAGGGCATCGTCCAGACGATCCCGGCGGGTCAGGCGGCGGTACAGGTCCCGGTCCAGGGTGTCCAGGCTGAGGTTCACCCCGTCCAGCCCGGCCCGGCAGAGGGCTTCCCAGTGGGTGGGGAGGTCCACGCCGTTGGTGGTGAGGGTCACCCGTTGGATACCGGGGACGGCCTTGAGCTGGGCCACCAGAGCGGGCAGGTCCCGGCGGCACAGCGGCTCACCGCCGGTGAGCCGGATGGTCCGCACGCCCAATTGAGCAAAGAGGCCGCACAGGCGGGTGATCTCCTCGAACCGCAGGATCTCCCCGCGGGCCAGGGCGGGCACGCCCTCTTCCGGCATGCAGTAGACGCACCGGAGCTGGCAGCGGTCCGTCACCGAGACCCGGAGATAGTCGATGGTCCGGCCCAGCCCGTCAATCATGAGAAGCCTCGCCGAAGGTGAAGTCCCCGCTCTTTCCGCCGGTCTTGGAGACCAGATGGACCTCGGAGATCACCATATCCTTGCCCAGGGCCTTGCACATATCATACACGGTGAGCAGGGCCACGGAGACCCCGGTGAGGGCCTCCATCTCTACGCCGGTCTTGCCGTCGCATTCGGCGGTGCAGCGGGCGACCAGACGGTCTTCCTCCAAGGTGAAGTCGATGGCGGCGTGGGTGAGGGGGAGGCTGTGGCAGAGGGGGATGAGGTTGGCGGTCTGCTTGACGGCCAGGATCCCGGCCACCCGGGCCACGCCCAGCACATCACCCTTTTGGGCGGTCCCTTCTGCGATGGCCGCCAGAACAGCGGGACCAGCCAGCAGGATCCCCTGGGCGGTGGCGGTGCGGTGGGTGACCGATTTTTCGGCCACGTCCACCATGATGGCCTGTCCGGCCGGATCAAAATGGGTGAGAGACATCGTGGGTTCCTCCGGGAATGATTTGCTTTTGCAGCTGCCGTGAGTTGGAGCATTTCTTGCTCCGTCTCCACAGGATATCGACTACGTTCCCGCGCACCCAGCCGGTGGGCGCGCCATGGACAGTCTGCCGATGACCCACTGCAGGCACGATGGCAGGATTCGGCGCACTACTCTGGCGAGATACCTCTATCCTCGCTGGGGTCCAGGGGCGAAGCCCCGGCGCTCTTTTCCCCATTTTCTCCGAAGAAAATGGGGCTCCGCTGGAAGCGAAGTCTGTGGGCATGCCTCGGTTGGCCAGCTGCTGCAGCTGCAATGATAGATTTTATAGTATTGTATCACAGTCCCGTGGGCGAGACAAGCAGAGGGGTCAGCCCTTCCGGTGCTTCTGGATGCGGTACTGGGTGGGGGAGAGGCCGGTCTTTTTCCGAAAGGCCTTTCCGAAATAGCTGGCATCTCCGAAGCCGCACCGCTCCGCGATTTCTGCCACCGCCAGGTCACTGGACAGCAGCAAATGGAAGGCGTGCTCCAGCCGGTGGTTGGTGAGGCATTCCATGGGGGACAGCCCCAGCACATGGCGGAAGCAGGACAGGCAGGTGTTCCGGCTGATGTTGGCCGCTCCGGCGATCTGGTCCAGGGTGAGCTTCTCCCGAAAGTGGGCCTGGATGAAGGCGAGCATCTGCTTGATGCGGAGCTGGTTGGTGCGCTCGGCGGCGGTGAGGTCGTGGCGGGGGAGAACATCAGCGTGCTCGGCGATGGCCTGCCACACCCGGCACATGAGACCGTGGATGCGCAGCTCATAGGCCCCGGCCTCCGTCTGATACAGCCCGTAGGCCGCCCGCAGATCGTCTAAGATCTGCCCTTGCCAGGGGCAGGCGGGATCCAGCGGCAGACAGCGGAGGCCCTGGGTCCCCACGTGGGGCGCGATGTACTTCTGATAGATGACGCTGCGGGCGGGGACGATGAATTCCGGGTCCATGATGATGGAGAACATCTCTGCATCTGGGGCGTTCTGGGCCGGTTCGGCCATGTGCAGGACGTTGGCGTTTTTCAGGATCCCCTGCCCCGCGGAGAGGGTGTAGTGCTCGTTGGCCACATAATACTCTATGGTCCCCCGGGTGATGACGTTGAACTCCAACTCCGGGTGCCAGTGCCACTGGATGCAGGACCGCTCGAACTGGTCCATGACATCCAGGTAGAACCGGATGGGGAACTCAGCCGTGCTGCGCAGCTCCACGGCCATGAGGGTGTGATCCGTCTGGATATGGGTGACTTGCATGGGTACCTCCGGCCTAAAAATTGTGAGATAGTACCATTGGATTGGGAAATCGTCCGATGTATTTTGTGAGAAAGGATGATATCATACTATCACAAAGAACCCTGCAAGGCAAGGGAGAACAGGAGGACGCCCCATGAGCAAGCTGCATTTTAAGATCGGAAAGGAATATTCCATCACCAAGACCTTTGGAGAGAGCGATGTCTATCTTTTCGCCGGCATCATCGGGGACCTGTTCCCCGCCCATGTCAACGAGGAGTACTGCAAGAAGATGCCCTACGGCACCCGGCTGGTCCATGGCTGCCTGACCTTTAGCCTGTGCTCCACCGTCAGCGGCCAAGCGGGGGTGGACAGCGGCCACGACATCGTGGCCATGGGCTATGACCAGGTCCGCTTCCTGAAGCCGGTGAAGCTGGGGGACACCATCACCGCCAAGTACTGGATCACGGAGGTCAACGAGGAGAAGAAAAAGACCACGGGCCAGTGCGTGATGACCAACCAGCGGGACGAGGTGGTCCTCACCTGCCAGCACTACATGAAGGTCCTGGAACGGGTGGCGGAGTGAGAAAGGGGGCGGCTCCATGAACAAGTGGCATGACGATTATCTCAGGGGCGCGTTCCGCGGCCAAAGCCCGGAAGAACTCTATCAGGCCCGGAAGGGGACGATCCAGGATGCTCTGGCCCTCATCGAGGATGGGGACACCGTTACCTGGTCCACCCACGGCAGCGAGCCAAAGGCTTTTTTGAGCCAGCTCCACACCATTGCTCCGCGCCTCCGAAAGGGGGTCCAGTGCTGGAACACCATCAGCCGCTATGAATATCCGGTGACCAGCGACCCGGCCCTGGCCGAGAAATTCTGCATCAATACCTTCTTTTTCGACAAGTGGTCCGTGGCGGCCCGGGGCAGCGGCCTGTACTCCTACTTCCCGGTGAACCAGCACAACTACGGCCAGGAGATCCAGGGCTGCCGCCCGCCCAACGTCTTCGTGGGGCAGGTGTCCCGGATGGACAAGCACGGCTATGTGCATCTGAGCTGCGACCTCATCATGACCCTGGAAAACCTCTACCGGGCCGACAAGATCATCTTCGAGGTCAACCAGAGGGCACCCATGGTGGGCGGTGAGTGCGCTCTGCCGGTGTCCATGGCGGATGTCCTCTACGAGGTGGATGAGCCCATCTATGAACTGGGGGATCCCCCTATCGGGGAGGCGGAGCGGACCATCGCCCAGACAGTGGCCAGCCTAATGAAGGACGGGGACTGCATCCAGCTCGGCTTCGGGGGCATCCCCAACGCCATCGGCTTCGAGCTGAAGGACAAGCGGGACCTGGGCATCCACACCGAGCAGATCGGGACCTCCATGGCCCACCTCATGGAGTGCGGCGCGGTGACCAACCGCTATAAGAACATCGACAAGGGCATCACCGTGGGGACTTTCATCTCCGGGGACAACTTCCTCTATGACTTTGTGGACCAGCACCCGCGCATCCAGCTCAAGCGGAGCCGGTACACCAATGACCCCTTCGTCATTGCAAAAAACGACAACGTGGTGTCTGTGAATGCCTCCCTGCAGATCGACCTGACCGGGCAGGTGTGCGCGGAATCCATCGGTCCGAAGCAGCACTCCGGCACCGGTGGCGCATCGGACTTTGCCTATGGGGCCTACCACTCCAAGGGGGGACGGGCCATCCTGGCCCAAAGCTCCACCACGAAGAAGGGGACTCTCTCCCGCATCGTGCCCATCCTGGAGCCGGGGGCCATCGTTTCGGTTTCTCGGAACCTCACCGACATGGTGGTCACGGAATACGGCGTGGCCAAGCTGCGGGCCCGGACGGTGAAGCAGCGGGTGGAGAACCTCATCGCCGTGGCCCACCCGGACTTCCGGGCGGAGCTGCGCCGGGAGGCAAACCGCTATATGTACTATTAAAATAACGCGACCTGCCGTCTGCCACAGGAAGACGGCAGGTCTTTTCTGCTGCTATGGAGCCGAAATTCTCCTTGTGCAGGGATACTATATCTGATATAATCGATATATAACACACTCGATAGAACGTATAAGGAGAGAAAGTAATGAAGAAACGCATCTTATCCATGGCCTTGGCCCTGGTTCTGGCCGTTTCACTGTTGCCGGCAGTCCCGGCCCAGGCCGCAGGCTCTGCCACCGGCCAGCAGATCGTGAACTGCGCCATGCAGTACTTGGACAAGGTCCCCTATGTCTGGGGCGGCAAGACCATCGACGGCAAAAACCCCGGCGCAGACTGCTCGGGCTTCATCTGCCGCATCTATGAAAAGTTCGGCTTCGACTTCTGGGACAACCGCACCACGCTCCGCAAGGAGGGCACCAACCTGGGCACGAACCTGAGCGTGGCTCAGCTGGGCGACATCATCTGGTTCGATGGCCACGTGGCCATTTACGCCGGGAAGAGCGGCGGCTACCATATGATCGTCCACGAGACTGGCGGTTCCTACCAGAACGTGGCCTACACCAAGGTCGACGTGGTGAGGGCAGAGCTGAAGGGCATTATCCGCATCCCCGGCATCACCAACAGCGGCAGCAGTAACAGCAACAGCGGCAGCACCACGGTCACCAAGCCCAACGTGACCATGACCACCACCAACGACAGCAGCTATAAGTCCAAGGAGAAGATCACCAACACCAATGCGGTGGTGGTGAACAAGATCGTGAAGCCCTCCGGCGTGAGTTGCACGAAGATGGGTGTCATCCTCTACGATGCCAGCGGCAGCCAGATCAAGAAGCACTCTGAGAACGTAAGCAACGTGGGCAAATCTACCACCACCTATCACTCCTGGTTCGACATCAATTCCGAGCTGGGTGTCACCCTGACCCCCGGCACGACTTATAAGTATCGGTTCTTCGGCGTGTTCAACGGCACGGAGGTCCTCAGCAGCAACACCTACTCCTTCACCACCACCGGCACGGCCCCCAGTTACTATCTGGACCTGAACGGCTACCTGGACGGGACCAACGTCAACAAGCTCGAAGGCTACGGCACTGCCGACGTGTACATCAATGGCAAGTTGGTGGCCAACGACTGCGTCGATTACTACACCAAGTGGCCCACCGGCACGAAGTATGAGATCAAGGACATCAAGGCCACCAGCGGCCACACCTACGGCGGTGTCCGGGTCGGCTCCCTGTCCGGCACCATCGGCAGCAGCGATGTGAACGTCCGCCTGACCTTCACCACCGC